>NZ_JBVIIE010000003.1:111563-242851 GCF_055569945.1 Streptomyces sp. NPDC031340 | reverse complement strand
CCCCTGGCACTTTCTTCCCGACTTCCGGAACTCTTGTCTCCCCCTCCCCCCCCCCTCCCCCCCCCCCCCCCCCTCCCCCCCCCCCCCCCCCCCCGGGGCCGGTGCGGACCGGGCCGCACCAGGCCGGACCGGGCCCGTACCGGCCGCACCGGCCATCAGCGCGGCGGCGTCGCGGTGCTGGCGGAGCGGCGCCTGATCACCGTGACGGCTCGGCGTCGAGGCGGTTCACGCGGGCCACGTTCGCGCGGTCCTCGGGGTCCTCGCTGGGCTCGGCGGCGAACCAGGCGTCGAGGATCTCCTTCAGCAGCGGTCCGGAGGTCAGCCGCAGGCTCAGCGCCAGCACGTTCGCGTCGTTCCAGCGGCGGGCGCCGTCGGCCGTGCCGGCGTCCGCGCACAGGGCGGCCCGCACCCCCGGCACCTTGTTCGCGGCGATGGACGCGCCGGTGCCGGTCCAGCAGCACACGACCGCCTGGTCCGACGTCCCGGCGGCGACATCCCGGGCCGCGGCCGCGGAGCACACCGCCCACTGCGGGTCGTCGCCGGCCTTCAGCGCCCCGTGGGCCACCACCTCGTGGCCGCGCTCGCGCAGCTCGTCGACCAGGAGGCGGGCCACCGGCTCGTCCATGTCCGAGGAAACGGAGATGCGCATGGTCGTCGGGCTCCTTCGGGCTCAGGCCGCCAGCGCGGCCAGGGGGTCGTCCAGGACCGGCTGCCACGCCAGCTCGGCGGCGCCGACCAGGCTGTTGTGGTCCAGGCTGCAGGCCAGGATGGGCACACCGCCGCTCTGGCCCCACAGGCTGCGGTCGGCGACCACCGCGCGCAGCCGGTCGGGGTCGGCGTCGAGGAGGGTGCGGTGCAGGCCGCCGAGGATGATGCGGTCGGGGTTGAGGATGTTGACCAGGCCCGCCAGGCCGAGACCGAGGCGGTCGATGAGGGTCTCCGCGGCCGCGCGGACGGACGGGGTGTCGTAGTGGTCGCGGATCAGGTCGCGGGCCTGCTGCAGCAGGGACACCTCCGGGCCGGGCTCCAGGCCGGCCGCCGTGAGGAAGGCCAGCGGATCGGCCTCGACGTCGAGGCAGCCGCGGCTGCCGCAGTGGCAGGGGCGGCCCTCGGGGTTCACGGTGAGGTGGCCGACCTCCAGCGCCAGGCCCGAACTCCCGGTGTGCAGGCGGCCGTCGAGGACCAGCGCGCCGCCCACACCGCGGTGCCCGGTGGCCACGCACAGCAGGTCCCGCGCGCCGCGCCCCGCCCCGTGCCGGTGCTCGGCGAGCGCGGCGAGGTTGACGTCGTTGCCCGCGAGGGCCGGTCCGGTGATCCCGGCCTCGCGCACCCGCTCCGCGAAGATCCGCCGCACCGGCGCGCCCACGGGCCAGGCGAGATGCAGCGGGTTCAGGGCGAGGCCCTCCGGCTCGGCGACCGCGGACGGCACGGCCAGTCCGGCGCCGACGCAGCGCAGGCCGGTCTCCCGCAGCAGCCGCGCGCCGGCGTCCACGACGGAGCCGAGCACCTTCGCCGGGTCGGCGTCGACGGTCTCGCAGCCCGGCGCGGTGGCGACGATCCGGCCGCCCAGCCCGACCAGCGCGGCCCGGAACCCGTCGGCGTGCACCTGCGCGGCGAGGGCGACCGGCCCGTCCTCGGCGATCTCCAGCCGGTGCGAGGGCCTGCCCTGCGAGCCGGCCGCCGCGCCGGGCCGGGCGTCCACCCGGATCAGCCCGAGCGCCTCCAGTTCGGCGGCGACCGCGCCGGCCGTCGCCCGGGTCACCCCGAGTTCGGCGGTGAGCACGGCCCGGGTCGGCGCCCGCCCGGTGTGCACGAGCTCCAACGCGGGGCCGAGCGCGCCGCGCCCCCGGTCCAGCCGCGTCCTCGAGGTGGTCCCTTCCCCCGCCGGCCGGGGGTCCGCCTTGCCGCTCATGAGGGCGAGTCTCCCATGATCCGCGGGTGGGCCGGGCTACGGGCCGCCGACCCGGAGCGTGACGTTCAGCCGCCCGGTCAGCCCCAACTCCGGTGGCGCGGTGCCCGGGTGCACCCGGGGCACCCCGTGATGGGCGAGCCGGGACGGGCCGCCGAAGACGAACAGGTCGCCGCTGCGCAGTTCGACGTCCGTCCAGGGCCTGGTGCGGGTCTCGGCGTTGCCGAAGCGGAAGACGCAACTGTCGCCCAGGCTGAGGGAGACGACCGGCGCGTCGGACCTCTCGTCGCTGTCGCGGTGCATGCCCATGCGGGCGTCGCCGTCGTAGTAGTTGATCAGCGCGATGTCGTAGGCGGGTGTCGTGGTGCCCAGCGTGTCCGCGACGGCACGGCGGGCCAGGTCGCCGAGCCAGGCCGGGAACGGTTTCACCGGGGCGCCGTCGCCGTCGACGGCCGTGGCGGCGTAGCCGTACGGGTACCAGTGCCGGCCGAGGCAGACCTGGCGGGCGGACATCGTGCCGCCGCCGGGTGTGCGGACGGTGCGCAGGCCGGCCGGCGGGCGGGCCCACGCGCGGCACGCCCGCAGCAGCTCCCGCTGCCCCGCCGCGTCCAGCCAGTCCGGCATGTGCACCGCGCCGGGCGCGACCTCGGTGCGGTGCCGGGGGAACAGTCCGGCGTCCGTGCACCGTCGCGTCCCCCGTCGTGGGCGGCGCCGGGCGGCCCGCGCCGCAGGCCTTAGCCTTGGGGCACGATGAACGACCCGATGACCACGCCCTGGGGCGAGCTCGCGCTGACCCGTTTCCCGCACGACCCGCGCGAGAGGCTGCGCGCCTGGGACTCCGCCGACGCCTATCTGCTCCGGCATCTGGCCGCCGAGGAGGTACCGCTGTCCGGCACCGTGGTGGTGGTCGGGGACCGGTGGGGCGCCCTGGTCACCGCCCTCGCGGCGCACCGGCCCGTGCAGATCACCGACTCCTTCCTGTCGCAGGAGGCGACCCGGACGAACCTGGCGCGGGCCGGGGCCGAACCGGGGACCGTGGCGCTGCTGACCACCCAGGACCCGCCGCCCGAGCGGGTCGACGTGCTGCTGGTGCGGGTGCCCAAGAGCCTGGCGCTGCTGGAGGACCAGCTGCTGCGGCTGGCGCCCGCCGTGCACGCGGGCACGGTCGTGGTCGGCGCCGGGATGGTGAAGGAGATCCACACCTCGACGCTGCGGCTGTTCGAGCGGATCCTCGGCCCGACCCGCACCTCGCTCGCGGAGCAGAAGGCCCGCCTGATCTTCTGCACGCCCGACCCGGCGCTGTCCCGGCCCGTCAATCCGTGGCCGTACAGCTACGCCCTGCCCGACGGGATCGGCCCGCTGTCGGGGCACACCGTCGTCAACCACGCGGGGGTGTTCTGCGCCGACCGGCTCGACATCGGCACCCGCTTCTTCCTGCGGCACCTGCCGGCCGGGCGCGGTGCCCGGCGGGTGGTGGACCTGGGCTGCGGCAACGGGGTCGTCGGGGCGGCGGTGGCGGCCGCCGATCCGGCCGCCGAGGTGCTGTTCGTGGACGAGTCGTTCCAGGCCGTCGCCTCGGCGGAGGCGACGTGGAAGGCCGGCGGGCTGCCGGGACACGCCGAGTTCCGGGTCGGGGACGGGCTGGCGGGGGTGCCGGACGGCAGCGTCGACCTGGTGCTCAACAACCCGCCGTTCCACTCGCACCAGGCGACGACCGACGCCACCGCCCGGCGGATGTTCACCGGCGCCCGGCGTGCGCTGCGGCCCGGCGGCGAGCTGTGGGTGGTCGGCAACCGGCACCTGGGGTACCACGTCAAGCTGCGGCGGCTGTTCGGCAACAGCGAACTCGTCGCCGGCGACCGGAAGTTCGTGGTGCTGAAGGCCGTGAAGCGGTGACCGCCGCGATCAGGCGCGGGCCAGCACGCCGATGATCCGCTCCACCGTGCGGGCCATCGCCTCCCGTCCCACGCTCAGGTAGGCACGGGAGTCCACCGCCTCCGGGTGCGCGGCCAGGAACGTGCGGATGGCGCCGGTCATGGCGAGGTTGAGGGCCGTGCCGACGTTCACCTTGGCGATGCCGCCCGCGACGGCGGCGGCGAGTTCGCCGTCCGGGAGCCCGGAGGAGCCGTGCAGCACGAGGGGCACGTCCAGGGCGGCGGACAGCCGCTTGAGCAGGTCGTGGTCGAGGGTGGCGGTGCGCGTGGTCATCGCGTGCACGCTGCCGACGGCGACGGCGAGCGCGTCCACGCCGGAGCCGGCGACGAAGGCGCGGGCCTCGTCGGGGTCGGTGCGGGCGCCGGGAGCGTGGGCGTCCAGCGGCGGCCGGTCCTCCTTGCCCGCGACCTGCCCCAACTCGGCCTCGATCCACAGCCCTTGGGCGTGCGCCCAGCTCGCTGCGGCACTGGTCGCGGCGAGGTTGTCCGGGTAGGGCAGGTGGGAGGCGTCGTACATCACCGAGCTGAACCCGGCGTCCGGCGCCTGCCGCAGCAGGCCGTCGCTCCGGACGTGGTCGAGGTGCAGGGCGACCGGGACGACGGCGCGTTCGGCGGCGGCGACGGCGGCGCGGGCGAGCGGCAGCAGCCGCCCGTAGCGGAACTTGACGGCGTTCTCGCTGACCTGGAGGACGACGGGGGCCCGCGCGGACTCCGCGCCGGCGATGACGGCCTCGACGTGTTCCAGCGTGATGATGTTGAACGAGGGGACGGCGGAGCGGGCTGCGGCGGCGCGGGCGACGAGCTCGCCGGTGGTCACGAGGGGCACGGCCGGTCCTTTCCAAAACTCAGGGGCGCTTCGAGGGGCTTCGACGGCCTCACGGCTTCACGGCTTCACGGCCTCAGGGCCTCACGACCTCACGGCTTCACGGCTTCACGGCCTCACGACCTCACGACCTCACGGCCTCACGGCCTCACGGCCTCAGGGCTCGAGGATCACCGAGCGGGTGAGGTGGCGCGGGCTGTCCGGGTCGAGGCCGCGGGCGGCGGCCACGGCGACGGCGAGGCGCTGGACGCGGACCAGCCCGGCGAGCGGGTCGAGGCCGTCCGCCACCCATGTCCCGCCGGTGGCGCGGACCTGTTCGGCCAGCCCCTCGGGCGGGTCGCCGAGCATCCAGGTGGCGGTGGAGCGGGTGGTGATGCTGATCGGGCCGTGCCGGTACTCCATCGCCGGGTAGGCCTCGGTCCAGGCGAGCGCGGCCTCGCGCATCTTCAGCCCGGCCTCGTTGGCCAGACCGACCGTCCAGCCCCGGCCCAGGAAGGTGAACTGCGCGCAGTCGACGAGCCCTTCGGGCAGCGGGGCGGTGAGCGCGGTGCGGGCGTCGGCGACGACGGCGTCGGTGTGCAGGCCGAGGTGGGCCCGCAGCAGAGTCAGTGCGCTGGTCGCGAACCGGGTCTGGACGACGGAGCGTTCGTCGGCGAAGCCGAGCACGACGACGTCGTCGGCGGCGTCCATGACGGGCGTGTCCGGGTCGGCGGTGACGGCGACGGTCCGGGTGCGCCCCTTCAGCCTGCCGAGCAGGTCCAGTACCTCGGTGGTGGTGCCGGAGCGGGTGAGGGCGACGACGCGGTCGTAGGACCGCCCGTGCGGGAACTCGGAGGCGGCGAAGGCGTCCGTCTCGCCCTGGCCCGCGGCCTCGCGCAGCGCCGCGGCCGCCTGCGCCATGAAGTACGAGGTGCCGCATCCGGTGAGCGCGACCCGCTCCCCCGGCGCCGGAAGCAGGCCGGCGTGCCGTCCGGCCGCCGCGGCAGCGCGCGTCCAGCACTCGGGCTGGCTGGTCAGTTCGTCCTCGACGTACGTCACGGCGTCCCCTCCTCGTCACCGCACCCTGCTTTTTCTTGCAAGATACCGAGCCTTTTCGAGCAACTTCAAGCATCTTGCGCGCCATCCGAGTGCGTTAGGGTCGCCGGGAGGCAGAGGGACGGAGGGTGCGGATGTCGCGGGACGCCCGCTGGAAGGCGCTGCTGGAACTGCTCGTCGAACGCGGCCGGCTCGACGTGGAGGAGGCGGCCGCCGACCTGGGGGTCTCGGCCGCGACGATCCGGCGCGACTTCGACCAGCTCGCCGAGCAGCAGATGCTCGTACGGACCCGGGGCGGCGCGGTCGTGCATGGGGTGTCGTACGAACTGCCGCTCCGCTACAAGACGGCCCGGCACGCCTCCGAGAAGCAGCGCATCGCGGAGGCCGTCGCCGCGCTGGTCTCCCCCGGCGAGGCGGTGGGGCTCACCGGCGGCACGACCACCACCGAGGTGGCGCGCGCCCTGGCGGTGCGCGCCGATCTGGCCTCCGGTTCGCCCGCGCTCACCGTCGTCACGAACGCGCTGAACATCGCCAACGAGCTTGCCGTGCGCCCCCAGTTCAAGATCGTGGTGACCGGCGGGGTCGCCCGCCCGCAGTCGTACGAACTCGTCGGGCCGCTCGCCGACGGGGTGCTGGGGCAGATCACCCTGGATGTGGCGGTGCTCGGCGTGGTCGCCTTCGACGTCGCCCACGGGGCCGCCGCGCACGACGAGGCGGAGGCCGCGGTCAACCGGCTGCTGTGCGAACGGGCCGAGCGCGTGGTGGTCGCGGCCGACTCCAGCAAGCTGGGCCGACGCGCGTTCGCCCGCATCTGCGCGGCCGACACGGTGGACACCCTGGTCACGGACACGGCGGCGAGCCCGGACGCGGTGCGGCGCTTCGAGGAGGCCGGAGTGCGGGTCGTCACCGTCTGACCCGACGCCCACGGCGCCCCGGCGGACCCCGCGGTCGCGCCCCGGCGCTCCCCACGCCCCGCCTCCGCGGATCCGGCGCCCTCGCCTTCGCGATCCCCGCGTCCCCGCCTTCACGGATCCGGCGCCCTGGCCTTCTCGATCCCCGCGCTCGGGGCGGCGATCCGCCCTAAGCTGGAGCGGGGATCCGGTCGGGGCAGGGAGGCTGCGATGGGCGGGAGCACGACCGACGAGGAGAGGCCGGGGCCCGCCCCGCGCTATCTGCCGATCACGGAACACGGTCTCATCGGTGATCTGCGCAGCGTGGCCCTGGTGGGCACCGACGGCACCATCGACTGGTACTGCTGTCCGTCGTTCGACGCGCCGAGCGTCTTCGCCTCGATCCTGGACGCCGAGCGCGGCGGGTGCTTTCAGCTGGCGGCGGCCGTCCCCGCGACGACGAAACAGTTCTACTTCCCCGACACCAACGTCCTGATCACCCGCTTCTTCACCGAGGACGGTGTCGGCGAGGTGCAGGACTTCATGCCCATCAGCGGCGAGAAGGTGGAGGCCGACCGGCACCGGCTGATCCGGCGCGTGGTGTGCGTGCGCGGCTCGATCCCGTTCAGCGTCCGGGTCGCCCCGCGGTTCGAGTACGGCGCCCGGCCGCACACCCTGCGCATGATCAGCGGGGTGGCACTGTTCCAGACCGCCGAGCTGTCGCTCGCGCTGACCGCGACCGTGCCGATGGAGGCCGACGGCCCCGACGCGCGGGCCGACTTCAAGCTCGCCGAGGGCGAGTCGGCGGTGTTCGCGCTCGACCAGGTCGGCGGGGACGTGCAGCCGCGCGGGTGCGCGCGGCTCGAGGCCGAGGAGCAGTTCACCACCACGGTGGCGTACTGGCGGCGCTGGCTGTCCGCCTCCAAGTACCGGGGCCGCTGGCGGGAGATGGTGCACCGCTCCGCGCTCACCCTGAAGCTGCTCACCTACGCGCCCACCGGCGCGATGGTCGCCGCGCCGACCACGAGCCTGCCCGAGGAACTGGGCGGCGAGCGCAACTGGGACTACCGGTACATGTGGGTGCGCGACGCGGCGTTCTGCGTCTACGCGCTGCTGCGGCTCGGCTTCACCGGCGAGGCCGAGGCGTTCATGGACTTCGTCACCCGGCACGTCAGCCCCGGCGACGGCAAGCCGTCGGGCCCGCTGCAGATCATGTACGGCATCGACGGCCGCACCGAGCTCCCCGAGGTCGAGCTGGACCACCTGGAGGGTCATCACGGTTCGGCGCCGGTGCGGGTCGGCAACGGTGCCGCCGAGCAACTGCAGCTCGACATCTACGGCGCGCTCATCGACTCCATCTACCTGTACGACAAGTGGGCCAAGCCGATCTCCAGCGACCAGTGGGACGACGTGTGCGCGCTGGTGGACTGGGTGTGCGAGCACTGGGACCAGCCCGACGAGGGGATCTGGGAGACCCGCGGCGGCCGGAAGAACTTCCTGTACTCGCGGCTGATGTGCTGGGTGGCGATCGAGCGGGCCATCCGCATGGCCAACCGGCGCGGCCTGCCCGCCGACCTGCCGCGCTGGCGCCAGTGCCGGGACGCCATCTACCGGCGGATCATGAGCCGGGGCTGGTCGGAGTCCCGGCAGGCCTTCGTGCAGCACGAGGACGGCGACGTGCTGGACGCGGCGGTGCTGATGATGCCGCTGACGAAGTTCATCGCCCCGACCGATCCCAAGTGGCTGTCCACGCTCGACGCCCTCACCCAGGACCTGGTGTCCGACTCGCTCGTCTACCGCTACGACCCGACGGCGAGCCCCGACGGGCTGCACGGCGACGAGGGCACCTTCTCCATCTGCTCGTTCTGGTACGTCGAGGCCATGGTGCACGCCGGACGGATCGACGAGGCCCGCCTCGCCTTCGAGAAGATGCTGACCTACGCCAACCATCTCGGCCTGTACGCCGAGGAGATCAGCCACACCGGGGAGCAGCAGGGCAACTTCCCGCAGGCGTTCACCCATCTCTCCCTCATCAGCGCGGCCTTCAATCTGGACCGGGCCCTCGGCTGACACCGGCGGCCGTCCGCGGCGGGGGGGGCGGTGTCATCGGCCGGTCGGCGGCGCGTAGCCTCGGAGCCGAATCAACCGGATCAGCCGGACACAGCCGGATGACCTGGATGACCCGGGTTGCGGGGCGGCATGTCGCGCGTCCCGGCCGTGGCATGTCGCGCCGACGACGGGAGCCCTCATGACGAGCCTCGACGGGATGCCCGGTCTCCGGGCCGGTGAACCGGGCGACCCGCCCGCGGTGACGCTCGCCCACGTGCGGATCGGACCGGGCGGGCCGCTGGGCAGCGTGCGGATCGCCGACGGGAGGATCGTCGCCGTGGCCGCGGAGGACGGGCGCGGGGACGTCGCCGCGGACGCCGCGCGGGATGCCGCGGGCGACGCGGTGGTCGACCTGGGCGGGCGGACCGTCCTGCCCGGTCTGTGGGACGCCCACGTGCACATGGCCCAGTGGGCCGGCAACCGGCACCGACTCGACCTGTCCGGCCTGGGCTCGGCGCGGGCGGTGGCCGAGGCGGTGCGGCGGCACGCGACCGGCCTGCCCGCCGGGGAGATGCTCATAGGTCACGGCTTCCGGGACGGGCTGTGGTCCGACTCGCCGCACCGGTCGCTGCTCGACGCGGTGTGCCCGGACCGGCCGGTCGCGCTGGTCGGCGCGGACCTGCACGCCGCATGGCTGAACTCGGCGGGCCTGGCGCGGGTCGGACGGGGCGGCCATCCGACCGGCCTGCTGCGGGAGCACGAGTGCTTCGAGGTGCTCGACCTGCTGTCCGAGGCGCCCGCCGAAGTCCTCGACCGGTGGGTGGCCGAGGCGTGCCGGGACGCGGCCGCGCGGGGTGTCACGGGCATCGTCGACTTCCACTTCGCCGACAACGTCACCGACTGGAGCCGGCGCGCCACGGCGGCGCCGCTCGCGGTGCGGGTGCGGGCCGCCGTGTATCCGGCGCAGTCGGAGGAGGTGATCGAGCGCGGGCTCCGCACCGGCGACGTGCTGCCCGGGACCGGCGGCATGGTCCGGGTCGGCCCGCTCAAGGTGTTCACGGACGGCTCCCTCAACACGCGCACCGCGCTGTGCCGCGACCCCTATCCGGGGCTGGAGGGCACACCGGAGGCGCACGGGGTGCAGGAGACGTCGCGGGAGGAACTGGTCCGGCTGATGCGGCGGGCCGCCGCGCACGGCCTGGAACCCGCCGTCCACGCGATCGGCGACCGCGCCAACACGCTCGCCCTCGACGCGTTCGAGGCCGTCGGCTGCCGGGGCCGCATCGAGCACGCCCAACTGCTGACGGCGGCGGACGTGCCGCGGTTCGCGGAGCTGGGGATCACGGCGAGCGTGCAGCCCGCGCACGCCCCGGACGACCGCGACGTCGCCGACCGGCACTGGGCCGGACGCACCGGGCGCGCCTTCGCCTACGCCGACCTGCTGGCGGCCGGCGTCCGGCTGGAGTTCGGCTCCGACGCCCCCGTCTCTCCCCTCGACCCGTGGCTGGGCATCGCGGCGGCCGTCAGCCGCACGGCCGACGAACGGCCCGCCTGGCACCCGGAACAATGCCTTCCGGTACGGTCGGCGCTCGCGGCGTCGGCACTGGGCCGTTCCCGCCCCCACGCCGGCGACCCGGCCGACCTGGTGATCGTGGACGTGGACCCGCTGGAGGCGGACACCCGTACGCTGCGCGAAATGCCGGTACACGCCACGATGGCCGCCGGCCGCTGGACACACGGCCCCCTGTGAACAGACGCGCGTGAGCACCATCTGCACGTAACCGGCCTTCCGCAGGCTCCGTGGGCGACGACCCCGACCGCGGCACAGGCCGGTGGGGCGTGCGGATCCCCGCTGGTGGATCGCATCGGCGAGCGCTCCCCCGTGACACGCCGTCCGCGCTTCTTCCCGCTGTCCGCAGAGCCACGCTCGCGTACCCGCGCGCTCCGCGGCCGACGACACGGAGGCTCGCTGCCGACCTGGAGCCGCGCACTGCCCGACGGGGTCGAACGTCCGGAAACCCTACGCACGTTGTCAGAGTGTCCGGGCCCGGGCAGGGCGGCGGACTGGACGGCACGTTCTGTTCCGGCCGCACCGCCCGCGGCATGCGCCGACCTACGACCGTACGAGCCGCTCCTTCCGGCCGGGGAAGCCCGCCGTGTCGGTCACGATCACCGGTGTCGGCCGGCACGCGGCTCGGTAGCCGCCGGCCGGCCCGACCGCCAGGGCCGGACGGCCCCGGCCTCACCCCGGTGGCCCCTCCGCGCGGGGCACCGGCCGCGCTGCACTGGAAAAAGGAAGCGGCGTCGGCGACCGGGAGGCGAGGACATGGCAGGGACAACGCCGGGAACCGCCACCGCACGTCCTGCCGGGGCCCCGCATTCCGGCCCACCGTGTCCGGGGGTGCGCCGGCAGGACGGCCGCTCCGCCTCGCCGGTCGTCGGGCGCCCGGACCGGGCCGGCCCGCGCTGCTCGGAGCCGGCGTCATGATCGCCGTAGCCCTTCTGCTGAGCCTGCTCATCCTCGCCGGTGCGCTGTACGACACCGCCCGTCTGCTGGGCCCGGCCGCGGGTCACCACGCCGTGCGGGTACGACGGCACCGCGCCGCTCCGGAGGCGGCCGAGCGGCGGCTGGTGGGAGAGCGGCTGCGCGGCCGGATCGACGCGGCCGCCTACCGGGAGAGGATGCGCTCCCTCGCCGAGGACCGGCCCCGCCCGGCCGTTCCGTGGCACCGGAGCTGAGGGGCGGGGCCCGACGTCACCGAGGGCGCGGCCCGCCTCCGCCGACGAGGCGGCGGGACGCCGAAGCGGCGGGGACGGCGGGAACGTCCGCAGATACCCGGTATCCGCCACACCCTCGCCGGCCCGAAACCCGGCTCGAGGTGCTCCGGGCCGCCCGCCCTGCCCGAGGGGCGCCCGGTGGCCTCGCGGGCGAGGTGCCGGGCGGCCCGCAGGACGGGCCGCCCGCCCCTCTCGCGTCCGCGGTCACGGAACGATCATCGGGGTCAGGCGCGGACACCGCGCGCGGCACCCGCGAGGGGTTTCCCCGGCCCTGCCGGACCGGCGCCCGCGCCGGGGGACGGCCGCCCGGCGGGAGGCGCGGTCGCACGTGGGTCGTCCACCGCGCGCCGACCGGCCCGGCCGTCCCCGTCCGCTCGCCGACGGGGGCCTCCGGCCGGACCGACACCCCCCGCTCGGGCCCGGGACACCGGCTCCGGCCGGCGGTCACCGCAGCCACCGCCCACGGCCGCCGCAGGCCACCGTCACCGACCTCGCAGCCGCCGTCCGGGTCGCCGTCCGGGCCGTCCGTCAGCCGGTCTTGTGGCCGACCCCCGCGTACACCCAGTACTCCGACGGGTTGTCGGGGACGCGGTCCTGCGGGTCCGGGCGCCACACCGGGACGTGGACCAGACCCGGGTCCACCAGGTCGAAGCCCGTGAAGAGGCCGAGGATCTCCTCGTGGGAGCGGGCGGTCACCGGCGACGTGGCCCTGGACCGGTACAGTCGGCCCACCGCGGCGGCCGTGTCCGGGCGGTCCTGGTTCGTGGCGTGGGACAAGGCCAGCCAGCTGCCGCCGGGCAGGGCGTCCCGGAAGCCGGCGACGATGCCGGCCGGGTCCTCGTCGGGCGAGATGAAGTGCAGGATCGCGACCATCAGCACCGCGACCGGCTGGTCGAAGTCGATCAGCTTGTGCAACTGCGGGGAGGACAGGACCTCGTCCGGGCGCCGGATGTCGGCGTCGACGATGTCCGCGTCCGGATTCTCCGCGAGCAACGACGCGCTGTGGGCCACCGCGACGGGGTCCTTGTCGACGTAGACCACCCGGGCGCCGGGGCTCGCCGCCTGCGCCACCTCGTGCACGTTGCCCTGGGTGGGGATGCCCGAGCCGAGGTCGATGAACTGCCGCACCCCGTTGTCGACCAGGAAACGCACGGCCCGTCCGAGGAAGGCGCGGTTGGCCCGGGCGAGCATGCGGACCTGGGGGTCGATGGCGGTGAACGCCGCCACCGCCTCCCGGTCGATGGCGAAGTTGTGCTCTCCGCCGAGCATGGCGTCGTACATCCGGGCGACGCTCGCCTTGTCGGGATCGGCTCCCGGCGGCAGAGGTCCACTGTCGGTCACCAGAACGTCCTTTCGCAACAAGGCACTTGACACCTCATCATATAGTTGCCGACGACCCGCGGCGCTGGCATCGTCATCGCCGCGCGCCCCGGTCCCCCACCCGGAAAGGCACCACGACCCTGCGGAACGAACCGCGCAGCCGCACCGAGGACACCCCCACCGCACTGCACTCCCCCCGCCGTTCGGCGTTCTCCCCCGCGGCCGACGCCATCGGCTCGGAACTCGATCTGCGGATCACCGGCAGCCACGTCGTGCACGCGCTGGCGCCGGGGTTCTGCGACGCGGCGTCCGTCTACCTGCTGGAGCGCTGGCGTCGCGAGGAGAGCGCGTACGTCACCGCGGACCCGCCCCAGATAGAGGCGCGCCGTCTGGCCCTGCGGGTGGGCACGGACGCACCGGAGGCGTGGGAGGGCGTGCTGCCGGTCGGCGAGGTGATCGTCTTCCCCCGCGAGACGCCGTACGCCCGCGCGCTCGCCGACGGACAGGCCCAGTTGCACGACTCCGTCGACACGCACACGGCCGAACGGCTCGCCGCCTCCGGCCCCGGCGACATCCGGATCGACATGCTGCTGCAGGCGACGTCCTTCCTGGTGGTGCCGCTGCGGCTGCGGAACACCGCGATCGGCTTCATCGCCTGCACGCGCGGGCCTGACCGGGGACCGTTCGTGACCGCGGAGGTGGCGGCGGTGGAGTCGCTGGCCGCGCGGGCCTCCATCGCGCTGGACAACGCGCGCCGCTACGAACGCGAGCGGCGCACCGCGCTGGCCATCCGCAACAGTCTGCTCCCCGGCACCGTCCGGGAGGCCGAGGGCTGCCGCGTCGCCCACGGCTGCCTGCCGGCCGGGCAGGGCACGGTCATCGGCGGCGACTGGTTCGACGTGCTCAACCGGCCGGGCGGTCGGGTCAGCCTGATCGTCGGGGACGCCATGGGACACGGTCCGGAGTCCGCGGTCGCGATGATCCAGCTGCGTACCGCGGTCCGTACCCTGGCCGGACTGGACATGCCCGCCGTGGACCTCGTACGGCGGCTGGACGCGCTCGCCAGCGACACCCCGGACGCCTCCTTCGCGACCTGCATCTACGCCGAGTGGGATCCGCGGCAGGGCACCTGCACCCTGGTCGGAGCGGGGCACCCGCCCCCGCTGCTGCGCGGCCCGGACGGCCGGACCGCCCCGGTGTCGCTCGCCGGAGCCGGGCTGCCGCTCGGCCTGGGCACGGGCGGCTACGAGGCCACCGTGCTGAAGGTGCCGGAACCGGCCCTGCTCGTGCTCTACAGCGACGGCCTGGTCGAGTCCCGCGAACACGACATCGACCAGGAGATCGCCCGCCTCGCCCGCACGCTGGACGAGGCCGCCGCCGACGATGCCGCCGCCGGCCGCCCCGACGCGGACGCCGGCGGCCCGGACCCGCTGCCGGCGCTGTGCCGGCGGCTGCTGCACAGCACGGCCTGCGCCGATGACCGCACCGTGCTGCTCGCCCGGCTGACGCCCACGCGGGACTGAACCCACCGCCGTCCCGCCCGGAGTTCAGGCCGTCAGGGTCGCCCACACGGCGTTGCCGCCGGTGAGCCGCGAGCGGTCCACGCCCCAGGCCTGGGCCAGTTCCTCCACGAGCAGCAGGCCGCGCCCGCCCTCGTCGTCGGGGCTCGGGTCGCACCGGGGCAGGTCGCGGCCCGTGTAGTCGTGGTCGTGCACCTCCAGGCGCACGCACCCGTCGGCGACCAGCCCGATGCCGCACAGGATCCGCGCGCTGAGCGTGTGCCGCACCGCGTTGGTGGCCAGCTCGGACAGCAGCAGCACCGCGTCCGCGCACACCTCCCCGGGCACGCGCCAGCCGGTCAGCCGCGCGCCTATGGAGCGGCGGGCGACCCGGACGCTGGACCGGTGCGCGGGCAGCTCGAGCCAGTGCGCGCGCTCCGGATCGGGGACGTCTAACAGCTGGGAGTACGAAGTGATCTGGGGGAACACGGTGTTGGCCTTCCGTGGGGGCGGAGCACAGCCGAGGGGGCGGGGGACGGACGCCGAACGGCTGCGCATGCCAACTCCACTGGGACGATGGATCGTTGACAGGCAAGCGCTCGCGTTCTGGCGGCACGGATCACACAAGTAATCATGCTCGTACCCGAGTTCAGGCTGCAACCGGCTCCCTGATAATTTCACACAGCCGGTGTCGGTCTGGCGGCGTCATCAAGTGCCTGTCAGACTCGGCCAGGTGACGGACCCTCAGGAGGTAAGGGCGTGAGCGAAGGCCGTTCGGGTGCGGGCAGCGGCACCAGCGCACCCACCGTGCTCCGCATGATCCTCGGCCGACGGCTGCAGGAGCGGCGGCAGACCGCGGGCGCCTCGCTGGAGGACGCGGCGCGGGCGCTAAGGGTGAAGACCCTGACCATCCGCCGCCTGGAGAAGGCGGAGGTCGGTCTCAAGCCGCTCTACGTGGAGAAGCTGCTGGAGACCTACGGGGCGGACCGACAGGAGATCGACGAGTTCGTCGCCCTCGCCGAGCGGGCCAACCAGCCCGGCTGGTGGCACACGTACCGGGACGTGCTGCCCACCTGGTTCAGCGCGTACGTCAGTCTGGAGACCGGCGCCAAGACCCTGCGCACCTACGAACCCCACTACGTCACCGGCCTGCTGCAGACCCCCGCGTACGCGCGCGGTGTCCTCGGCGGCGGTTTCCCCAACGACAACGACGAGGACCTCGAACGCCGCGTTGACCTGCGGCTGCGCCGCGCCGCTCTGCTGGACAGACCCGACGCGCCCACGCTGTGGGTGGTGATGGAAGAGGCCGTGCTGCACCGGGTGGTCGGCGGTCCCGAGGTCATGCGGGAACAGATCGAACGGCTCCTGGAGGTCTCGGAGCTGGAGCACGTCAGCATCGACGTCGTGCCGTTCACGGCCGGCGCCCACGTCGGCGCCTGCGCGCCGTTCACGTACTTCCGTTTCGAGGAGCCGGAGCTGCCCGACATCGTCTACAGCGAGATCCTCTCCGGCGCGATGTACCTGGACCAGCGTTCGGACGTGGTGGCTCATCTCGAGGCGCACAACCGCATGTCCCTGCTGACCTCGGACGCGGACAGCAGGGCGCTCCTGGATCGCATGCGCAAGGAGTACTCATGACCACCATCGACGGTGACGTCTACAACGGGATGCCCGCCTCGGACCTCGGCGAACAGGGCTGGGAGTCTCCGTGGAGCGGCCCGAACGGGGGCCAGTGCGTGCAGACGAAACAGCTCGCCGACGGCCGGGTGGCGCTGCGGCAGTCGACGGATCCCGCCGGTCCCGCGCTGATCTACACCCCCGAGGAGATCGCCGCGTTCGTCGCGGGCGTCAAACGGGGCCTCGCCGACCACCTGGCGGCCGGCTGAGCCGCCGACCGGACCCGAGCGGGAGCCGGCCCCGGCCCGCGACCTGTCCGATCTCGCCGTTACCCCCCTTACTCCGTACGCCCCCGATACCCCCACGAAAACCACTGAGAGGGACAGGATGACCAACTCGCACGCCGCGCGGGACATCGACACCAGCAGGCCCCACTCCGCGCGGATGTACGACTACTACCTCGGCGGGAAGGACCACTTCGACGTCGACACCAAGGCGGCGGAGACCGTCGCGGCGGCCTACCCGGGCATCTTCACCTGCGCGCGCGAGAACCGGGCCTTCATGCACCGGGCCACCCGGGTGCTCGCCCGGGAGCACGGCATCCGCCAGTGGCTGGACATCGGCACCGGCATCCCGACCGAGCCGAACCTGCACCAGGTGGCGCAGTCGGTGGTCCCGGAGGCCCGCGTCGTCTACGCCGACAACGACCCCCTCGTCCTGAAGTACGCCGAGCGGCTGATGCGCAGCACGCGGCAGGGCCGGACCACGTACATAGAGGCGGACGTCAACGACCCGGACACGCTGCTGAACGCGCCGGAGCTGGCCGAGGTCCTGGACCTCACCCGGCCCGTGGCGCTGTCCCTCAACGCCCTGATGCACTTCGTCACGGACGCGCAGGACCCGTACGGCATCGTCAGCCGTCTGCTGGCGGTGCTCCCGTCGGGCAGCGCGCTGGCCCTGAGCCACTGCACGCCCGACTTCGACCCGGCGACCTGGCAGAAGGTGACCGACATCTACACCGGCGCCGGCACGCCGGTGCAGTTCCGCTCCAGGGAGGAGGTGGCCAAATTCTTCGACGGACTGGAAATGCTCGACCCGGGCATCTCCGTCGGCCACCGCTGGCGCCCGGACGGCGAGCCCGCCGCGTCGGACGCCGAGGTCAGCCTGTGGACCGGGGTGGGCATCAAGCCGTAGGGCCGTCGGGGGCGTCCTCGCCGGCGTACGGCAGGGTCGTCCCGGGCAGCGCGTACTCGTCGCGCCGGCCGCACATGCCGTAGCCGCCGTGCCGGGTCGGCGTGGCCGCGTACGCGGTCGCCCCGGCCAGGTACGCCGGCTCTCCGGCGGCCAGCGCGTCGAGCTGGCCGCCGGTGCGTTCGGCGGCGGCCAGGGCACCGGCCCGCCACAGCTCGCGCCAGGCCGGGATCTGCGGGCGCACCAGCCGGGCGGCGGCACGGTGGAACTCCCGGAGCGGGCCGTCGTCGCCGGCGGCGAGGGCCTCGCGCAGCGGCAGGTAGCCCCGCACCGCGAGGTCCCGGCGGCGCCGGGCGGCGTCCGCCGTGCCGGGTCCCGTGCCCGGCGGGAGCGTCGCCGCGGCCCGGTACCTCTCGGGGTCGGCGAGCACCTCGGGCGGGAAGGTGAAGACGGCGTCGCCGGCCTCGGGCAGCCCGCTGTTCTGCATCAGGACGGTGACGCGCAGACCGTCGCGCTGCACCATGCGGTGCACGGTGCCCGGCGTGAACCAGGCGACGGACCCGGGCTGGAGCGGGATCTCCCGGCAGCCGTCGGGGCTCAGCGTCTGCACCGCGCCCCGCCCGCCGGTGACCACGTACGCCTCCGCGCACACCAGGTGCAGATGCGGGCTGCCGCCGCACACCCCGTCGGCGGCCGGCCAGTCGTAGGCGCTGAGGTGGGACAGGCCGACGGCGCCGGGCAGCGGGTGCGGCAGCGCGGGGCCGGTCGGGGTCACCACGGCAGGTCCTTCAGGTGCGCGGCGACGCGGTCGCGGTCCCAGGCGCCGTCGGCGACGACGACCCGGTAGCGGTAGCCGAAGGACGCGCCGGGCGGCAGCTCGAACGTCTCGAAGAACGCCCAGGAGAACGCGACCGAGGGGATCGGCTCGGCGCGCACGAACCAGTGCGACGGGTGGATCGCCGTCGTCCCGTCGAGGTTCTCCGGCGCGTGCGCGAAGACGACCGTGGAGTGCGCGTCGACCTCGTCGTGCTCGGCGGTGTACGCCAGCCACGGGCCCTGGGTGCCCATCAGCGTCCCGGCGTCGGCGACGCCGTCGGGTCCGAAGACGGTGCCGCCGGTGAAGTCGCGGGGGCCGCGCCACTGCAGGCCGGTGTATCCGGCCATCTCGCGGCCCTCGGTGGTCGGGGAGCCGAAGACCAGGGGCTCGGCGCGGGCGTTGGTGAGCCGGATCGACCAGTCCAGCACCCAGGCGCCGGCCTGCTCGTCCACCGAGTGCACGGTCAGCCCGCGCTCCTCGCGCGCCCACTCCGCTCCGCCGTTCGCGAGCCAGGTGAGCTGCTCGGTGAGCGCCAGCCGGCCGTCCTCGACGGTGAGGGCGGTGAAGCCGTCGTGCCGCATCGAGCCGACGCGCTCTGGCAGGACCTGGTAGCCCTGGCCGCGGACGTAGGAGTTGCCGCCCCAGAAGTTCTGCCCGGACAGATGACTCGCCGTCATCTGCAGGCCCTTGTGCCAGCGGTGGTCGCTGGGGCGGTAACCGGTGACCGTGCGCCCGGCGAGGGTGCGCACCGGGTGGGCGTAGGGCTTGCGCGCCTCGAAGGCCTCCGGGTCGGGGCGGTAGACGTAGCGCAGGATCTCGGTGCCGGCGGCCGTCGCGACGGCGATGTGCTCGCCGTGGACGTGGCTGACGCGGATGCTCATGCGCGCTCCTTCGGGGCCCACTGCGGGTGGTCGCCGTGCATCGCCGCGTAGAAGGGGTCGCCGGGGCCGATCTCGCCCGCGTGCACCGGGTGTCCGGTGAACGCCGACTTGTAGAGGGCGGCGGCGAACTCCAGGGTGGCACGGGCGTCGGGGCCGCTGCCGGGCGGCCGGACGCCGCTGTCCCAGGCGTCCAGCAGGGCGCCCAGTTGCGCGGTGTGCGAGCTGGGCACGTCGGCCGCGGGGCTGCGCCAGGCGGCGGCGCGCCCGGCGTCGACGTGCGGCGCCGGGGTGTAGACCCAGTCCTCGTTGCGGTGCCCGTACAGGTGGGTGAGTTCGACGGTGGCGTCCGCGCAGTCGACCCGGATCCGGCTGACCTCCTGCGGGGACAGCGCGCTGTTGACGACCGTGGCGACGGCGCCGTTGGCGAAGCGCACCAGGGCCGTGGAGACGTCCTCGCTCTCGATGTCGTGGACCAGGCGCGCCGCCATGCCGCGCACCTCCTCCCACGGGCCGAGCAGGTCCAGCAGCAGGTCGTACTGGTGGATCCCGTGCCCCATCGTCGGCCCGCCGCCCTCGCTCGCCCAGGTCCCGCGCCACGGCACGGCGTAGTAGGCGGCGTCGCGGTACCAGGTGGTCTGGCAGTGGGCCACCAGGGGGGCGCCCAGCTCTCCGCTCGCGATCAGCTCGCGGGCGTGCGCGGCCCCGGAGCCGTAGCGGTGCTGGAAGATCACGGACGCGTACGCCCCCGACGCCTCCTCGGCCTCCGCGATCTCGTCGTACTCGGCCAGCGACAGGCACAGCGGCTTCTCGCACAGCACCCACGCACCCGCCTTCAGCGCGGCCACCGTCTGCTCGCGGTGCAGGGAGGGCGGCGTGCCGATGAGGACCAGGTCGGGCCGTACGGCGTCCAGCATGGCGTCCGTCGACGGGTATCCGGCGACGTCCTTCCCGGCGAGTTCCCGGAACGCGTCGAGCCTGCCCCGGTCCACGTCGACGGCGGCGACCAGTTCCACCCGGCCGGCATGGGCGCGCAGCGCGGGCAGATGGCTGCCCGCGACGATCGCGCCGGTGCCGACGACGGCGACGCGGCGGGGAGCGGGGCGTGGGGACATGCGGGGTCCTCCTCGGGGTGCCGACGACCGATGGCATGCAGAAAGCGCTTGCCCTACAGGTGACAGTAGGCGGCGGGTGATTGTCAGGACAACCCCCCGCCCGGTGACGGGGCCCGCGTCTCAGGGACCGGAACAAGCCATCCCGCCCGACGCGCGGGGGCGGAAGTGGGAGAAACCCCGGATCCGCGCCGCGGCTGGGCTAGCCTCGTCTTCCCCTGGACAGCGAACTGGCATACGTCGAAGAGAATTTCGGGGGATCAGTGTCACATCAGCGGCCGGTACCGGACCCGGCGGCGGACGAGGCCGCCGTGCTGCGGCAGGTCGGCGCCTCTCCCCTGCGCGCCGGCGACCCGGACGGCGTCGGCCCCTACGTGCCGCTGGCCCTCCTGGGCAGCGGCGGCATGGGGCGGGTCTTCCTCGCCCGCCCCGCGGACGGCAGTCCCGTCCTGGCCGCGGTGAAGGTGATCAGGCCCGAGTACGCCGACGACCCCGGCTTCCGGCGCCGGTTCGAGCGCGAGGCGGCGGTGCACCACCGCGTCCGCACCCCGCACACGCCGAGGCTGTGCGGCACGGGCTTCGGGGACGACGAGTCGCTGTGGATGGCCACCGAGTACGTGCCGGGGCTCGACCTGGCGGCGGCCGTGCGGGAGGGCGGCGCCCTGGAGACCGCGGCCGTCTGGCGGCTGGTGGCCGACGTCGGACAGGCGCTCGCGGCGCTCGCCGCCGCGGAGATCGTGCACCGCGACCTGAAACCGTCCAACGTCCTGCTCTCCCCCTGGGGCGCGTACGTGATCGACTTCGGCCTGTCGAAGGCGGTCGACTCCAGCGCCCTCACCGGCACCGGCAACCGGGTGGGCACCCCGGCCTACATGAGCCCGGAACACCTGAGGACCGGTCAGTGCGACACCGCGTCGGACGTGTTCTCGCTGGCCGGAACGCTGGCCTACGCGGCCACCGGCCGGGCCCCGTTCGGCGACGGCACCGGCGTCGACGTGATGCACCGGGTGGCGTTCGAGGAGCCGGACCAGGACCTGCTCGACGAGGTCCGGGCCCGCGACGCGGACCTCGCCTCCCTGCTGTCCGTGTGCCTGGTGAAGGAACCCGGGCTGCGGCCCGCTCCGCAGGAGCTGATCGAGGCGGCCGAGGAGCACACCGGCACGTCGTCCGTGTGGCCCCAGTCGCTGGAGAGCCGGGTGCTGGCCCGGCACCGGGCGTACGAGGTGCTGCGCCGCCTCCCGGCCGGGCGGCAGGCCCGCCCGGAGCCGTCGAAGGCGGGGGCGGGGGCTGCGGGGGCGGAGGCTCGGGCGGGGGCTGCGGGGACCGGGGCGGCGGAGGAGGCGCCGGCTCCACCCCCGGCGGAGGCCCGCTCCCGGGCGCGGCTACGGCCGGCGACGGCCGTAGCCGCCGGCCTGGCCCTCTGCGCCGTCGCGGGCGCCTTCGTCGTCGCCCATCACCACCACGCCACCGCGACCGCCACCGCCCCCTGGACCCGCCCCACGGCGGGCGCGGGCGGCGGCTCGGGCGGCCCCGGCCTGCTGCCCGTGCCCGGCGTGTCGGACCGCGCGCCGGGCACGTCCGGCAAGAGCGCGGACGGCGCCGCGCTCGCCCACGAGGCCGGCCGGCCCCCGGTGTCGGGCCCCGCGGCGGCCACCCGCTCGAACGCCGCCCCGGCCGACGGGACGTCGGCCGCCGCGACGCCGTCGTCGCCGGGCGTGTCGCCCACCGCCTCACCCTCGGAGCCCACGACCGAGCCGGAGCCCTCGGAGTGCGCGTACTACTCCGGCAGCGGCCTCACCCGCCGCGGGGACAGCGGCCGGCGGGTCTTGGAGGTGCAGTGCCTGCTGGCCGAACGCGGCTACGGCGGGGCGGGCTCGGACGCCGAGGGCGAGTTCGGCGCCGGTACGGAGTCCGCGGTGCGCGGCTTCCAGAGCGACCAGGGGCTCCGGCCCGACGGCGAGGTGGGACACGACACCTGGGCCGCCCTGCGCGGCGCCGGGTGACGCCGCGCAGGCCGGGTCAGCTCACGGAGCAGGCGGCCCCGTTCAGCGTGAACGCCGTCGGGGCCGTGTTCGCGGTGCCCTTGGCGGCGGTGAAGCCGACGGTGACCTTGCCACCGGCGGGGACGCTGCTGGTGTAGGAGGCGGCCGCGACGCTGACCGTGCCGCCGCTCTGGGTGGGCGTCCCGCCCCACATGTTGGAGATCGTCTGGCCGTCGGCGAAGGCGAAGCCGAGCGTCCAGCCGTCGATGGCGGTGGTGCCGGTGTTGCCGATGGTGATCTCGCCCTGGAAGCCGCCCGGCCACTCCCCCACGATGCGGTAGCCGACGGAGCACGACGCCTTGGCGCCCTCGGCCGTGGTGACGTCCACCGTCGCCGAGCGGGGCGAGCGGTTCCCGGCCGCGTCGCGGGCGCGGACGGCGAAGGTGTACGCGGTGGCGGCGGTCAGGCCGGTCACCGTGGCGGTCCCGGTGGTGGAGGTGGCGACCCTGGTCTCGGTGCCGTCGCCGGCGACGCGCACCACGTCGTAGCCGGCGACGCCGACGTCGTCGGTGGCGGCGGCCCAGGTGAGGGTGACCGACCTGGCCGTCGCCGAGGACGCGCTCGGGGTGCCGGGGGCGGTCGGCGCCTGGGTGTCGCCGGAGCTCTGCCCGGCGTAGACGGTGGCCTCCTTCGCGGTCCGCGCGATGCCGTCGGCGCCGTTGAAGACGCGCACGCCCCAGGAGCTGAGCCGGGTGGCGTCGAAGCCGGTGGCCAGGTCCAGGACCGGGTCGGTGTTGCCGCTCCAGGACCAGGCCAGGTAGCCGAGGTCCAGCTGCTCGGCGGCAGCCATCATGGTGTCCTCGTCCGGGTCGCCCCACTGGTCGGCGGGGCCGCCGAACTCGCCGATGAGGATGGGCAGTCCGGCGTCGACGAAAGCGTTCAGGTAGTCGGTGATCTCCTGGGCGGTGTCGAAGACGCTGTACATGTGGATCGAGAAGATCAGGTTGCCGGTGGGGTCGGCGTCGTGGACCGACCGGGCCTGGGCGCGCATGACCCCCTGCCAGTCCTGGCCCCAGTTGGGCGCGTCCACCATGAGGGTGTGCGCGAGGCCGGCGGCGCGCAGCTTCTTCACGGCGGCGACGGTCGGCTCGGTCCAGCCCGCGGGGTCGGTGTTGCCCCAGGGCTCGTTGCCGATGTTGACGACGATGTAGTCCTCCTGGCCAGCGAGCACGTCCTTCAGGCCGATCCAGTAGTCCGCGGCCTCGTCCAGCGTGCCGGCCGCGCTGTCCTCGCCGTAGCCGGTGGTGTCGTGCACCTCCAGGACGCAGATGAGGCGGTTGGCCTTGCACTGCGCGACGACGTCGGCCACGTCGGCGGGGCTGTTCGCGCTCCAGCGGTGGCCGTCGGCCAGGACGACGCGCACCGTGTTGGCGCCCAGCGCCTTGATGTCGGCCAGCGACTGCCGGGTGCGGCCGGGGTACCAGGTGTGGGCGTGGTTGACGCCGCGCATCACGAAGTCGTTGCCGTTGCCCTCGACCAGGCGGCCGTCGCTGATGTGCAGGCCGGCCGCGCGGACACCGGGCGGCTCGGCGTGTGCGACGGCGGGGAAGGCGGCGGTGACGAGGACGAGCCCGAGCAGGCTCGCCAGCACGGTGAACAGGCCCTCCAGCGGGCGCTTTCGTGCCGTGCTCCTCGGTGCGGTCGTGGTTCTGGGTGTTCTCACTGCGGCTCCAGGGGAGTGAGCGCCGGATGACTCGGGCGTCGGAAGAGGAACGGGACTGAATGTGGGAGCGCTCCCATGAAGCCATCTTCGCCAAGTACACGTCAACCCTGCGGGGTGGTTCCGGGACCGGTCGGGCCCGTGTCACGTAAGCGGGTGAAGCCTGAGCCGCCCTCCGCGCCGCGGGGCATGGATGAAGATCCCCGCCGTATCCGGCCGGGACGGCGGACACGACACGCTGGAGGCACGTGATGAACGCAAGAGCCGAACGGGCGGACGGGACGGAGCAGCGCGTCCCGGTCCTCATCGTCGGCGGTTCCCTGGTCGGCCTGTCGACCTCGTTGTTCCTCGGCAGGCTGGGGGTGCGGCACACGCTCGTCGAGCGGCATGCCGGCACCTCCATCCATCCCCGCGGCCGGGGCAACAACGTGCGCACGATGGAGCTTTACCGGGTGGCCGGCGTCGAACCGGCGATCCACGCGGCCGCGGTCACCCTCGCCGGCAACCACGGCATCCTGCAGACGCCGGCCCTCGTCGGTGAGGAGGGTGAATGGCTGTTCAAGGAGATCGACCCGGGCGGCGGGCTGGCCCGCTTCAGCCCCACCTCCTGGTGCCTGTGCAGCCAGAACGACCTGGAACCGGTGCTGCTCGACCATGCCGCGGGGCTCGGCGGCGATCTGCGCTACTCCACCGAACTGATGTCGTTCGACACCGACGCGGCGGGTGTCACCGCGGTGGTCAAGAGCCGGCGCACGGGCGAGCACACCACGATCCGCGCCGACTACCTGGTCGCCGCCGACGGCCCGCGCAGCCCCGTCCGGGAGCAGCTCGGCATCGGCCACAGCGGACCGGGAGACCTGTTCCACAACGTCAGCGTCACCTTCCGTTCCCGCCGCCTCGCCGAGGTCGTCGGCGACCGGCGGTTCATCGTCTGCTACCTCACCCGTCCGGACGCCGACGGCGCGCTGCTGCCGGTGGACAACCGCGAGAACTGGGTCTTCCACGCCCCCTGGCACCCCGAACACGGCGAGACGCTGGAGGAGTTCACCGACGAGCGCTGCGCCGGCCACATCCGCCGGGCGGTCGGCGACCCGGACCTCGACGTGGAGATCACCGGCCGGGCCCCCTGGCACGCCGCGCAGCGGGTGGCGCGCAGCTACCGGTCCGGACGGGTGTTCCTGGCCGGCGATTCGGCCCACGAGATGTCCCCCACGGGCGCCTTCGGCTCCAACACCGGCATCCAGGACGCGCACAACCTCGCCTGGAAGCTGGCCGCGGTGCTCGGCGGCTGGGCGGGGGAAGGGCTGCTGGACTCCTACGACGCCGAGCGGCGTCCGGTGGCGGAGGCGACCAGCGCCCGGGCGGCCGCCCGGTCCGCCGAGCACAGCCACCCCGGCTTCGCCCCGCCGCCCGGCAGCGGTGGCGGGCCCCAGCGCGGACTGCTGAACGTCGCCCTCGGCTACCGCTATCCGCGCGGCGCCGTCGTCGGCGCCGATCCCGCGACCCCGGTCGTGCCGGAGCGGCTGGAGCTGACGGGGGAATCCGGCAGCCGGGCGCCCCATCTGTGGATGGCGCACCGGGGCCGCCGGATCTCCACCCTCGACCTCTACGAACGCTCGCTGGTCCTGCTCAGCGACGCCGACGTGCCGAACGGATGGCACGAGGCCGCCGTCCGGCTCGCCGAGCGGCTGTCCGTCCCGCTGGTCTCCTACCAGGTGGGGACCGGGCCGGACGCCGAGCTGGTGCCCGAGGACGGCGCGGGCTGGACGGAGCGCCACGGCACGGCGGCCGGGGGCGCCGTGCTCGTCCGCCCCGACGGGTTCGTGGCCTGGCGGTCGACGGGTCCGGCGGCGGATGCCGAAGCGGCGCTGCGCGAGGTGCTGACCACGCTGCTGGCCCTGCCCGCATCCGGCCGGGACGTTCGGCCGGGCCGGTGAACGCGGAGCCGGAGACGGGCCGGCCGTCACCCGGGTGAGCGCCCCGAGTGGTGAGCGGCGGCGGACTGCCTGACGGTGGTTCATATCGAGGCCGGGTCATTCCAGCTGACGAAGCACCAGCTGCCCGGCCCGAGACGGAAGGAACATCAGATGCGTTCTGCTCGCATGCTCCTGGCCACCGGGGCGGCCTCGGCCGTCCTCGCCCTCGGCGCCCCGGGCGTCTCTGCCTACGCCTACGGGGGTGACAGCGGCCACGGGGACTCCGGCTACAGCAAGGAGGACTCCGGCAAGGAGGACGGCTACGGCAAGAAGGAGGACGGCAAGAAGGAGGACGGTTACGGCAAGAAGGAGAAGGACGAGTACGGCAAGCCCCACGGCGGGATGCACACCGGCGGCGGCGCGCTGACCGCGGTCAACGGCGACTGGGGCGGCGACGAGTCCTACAAGGACAAGGGCAAGGAGAAGGAGAAGGACTGGAGCGGCGAGAAGTCGTGGGGCGGCGAGTACAAGAAGCCGAAGGGCGGGATGCACACCGGTGGCGGCGCCCTCGCCAACCCGGGCGTGACGGCGGGCGGCCTGGCCGTCCTGGCGGTCGCCGGTGCCGGTCTGTACACGGCGCGCCGTAAGAAGAGCGCCGCAGGCCTGGCCTGATCCATGCCGGATGCGATAGCCGCCGTGGCCGCCACCCGCGTGCCCGGTGGCGGCCCGGCCGGCCCTTTCGTACCCTCGCGTCCCGCTGCCGCGTCCAAGTGAGGTGGTCCTTTCCATGGCAGCCCCCGCTCCGCCCGCCCCCGACCACGAGCCGGCTTCGCCCCGTCCCCCCGGACAGAAGTCCGCCTCGAATCTGACCATGCTGTGCGCCGCCGGCCTCCTGGTCCTCGCGGTGAGCCTGCTCGGCAGCCAGGACAAGAAGTCCGACGAGCCCCGCGTGCCGGTCGCCGCCTCCACGCAGGCCGTGCCGCAGGCTGCCCCGGAGGCCTCCTCGCAGGCCGACGCGCCGGCCTCGTCAGGCGCGCAGGGAGCGGACCGGCACCTGCCCCGGTCCCGGCCGGTGCGCCTGCTCATCCCCAAGATCTCGGTCGACGCCCCCTTCACGGACCTCGACATCGGTCCCACCGGCCAGCTCGAACCCCCGCCCGCACACGACACCAACCTCGTCGGCTGGTACGCCAAGGGCGCCTCCCCCGGCGAAGCGGGCACCGCGATCATCGCGGGCCACGTCGACACGACGACGTCCGCGGCAGTGTTCGCCGGGCTCAGCGAGCTGACCAAGGGGGACCAGTTCTCCGTCGTGCGCGCCGACGGGCGCAAGGCGACCTTCGTCGTCGACGACACGGAGACCTTCCGCAAGGACGAATTCCCCAGCGATCGCGTCTACGCCGACACGCCTCAGGCCCAGGTCCGGCTGATCACCTGTGCGGGCGACTACGACCGCACGGTCCGGGACTACACGGACAACCTGGTGGTCTTCGCCCATCTCCGGTGAACCCCGGCGCGCCGGGAGCGGGTCACCCGCATAGTTCATCCGAGTCGCGGCCTTCCAGGGACGGGCACAGGATCGAGGCACGCTGACGTCGCGTCACCGCGGCCGACGCCCCACAGCCCCCGAAGGAGATTTGCGCACATGACCACCACGTCCACGACGGCCGCAGAATCACTGGCACGTCAGATGTCGAACCGGGTCTCCCAGTCCGTGTTCGACGGCTCCAGGCTCCGTGTCGTCCTGCTGGTGGACGTCTACGACGGAGCCCAGCAGCAGTTCCTGGAGGCCTACGAGCAGTTGTGCAACCAGGTGGCGTCCGTACCCGGACACGTCAGCGACCAGCTGTGCCAGTCGGTCGAGAACCCCTCCCAGTGGCTGATCACCAGCGAGTGGGAGAGCGCCCCGCCGTTCCTCACCTGGGTCAACAGCGAGGAGCACGTGCGGATGGTGGAGCCACTGCACAGCTGTGTCCGGGACACCAGGTCGCTGCGCTTCCACATCGTCCGCGAGACCGGTGGCCCGTCGCAGGCCGACCCCGGCGAACGCCGGCTGCAGGCCGAGCCGCGGATCGGTGACGGCCTCATCCGGCACGCGCTGACCTTCACCGTCAAGCCGGGCAGCGAGGCGGCGGTGGCGGCGATCCTGTCCGACTACGACCCGCCCGAGGCGCGGGTCGACGACACCACCCGGCTGTGCCGCACCTCGCTGTTCATGCACGGCAACCGCGTGTTCCGGGCCATCGAGGTGCGGGGCGACCTGATGGCGGCGCTGCGTCACGTCGCCCGGCAGCCGGAGGTGCGGGCGGTCGAGGAGGCCATCAACCCGTACCTGGAGCAGGACCGCGACCTCGACGACCCCGAGTCCGCGCGGGTCTTCTTCACCCGGGCGGCGCTCCCCGCCGTGCACCACGTGACGGCGGGAGAGCCGGACGCGGAGACGGAGCGGCACGCCCTGTACTTCCCGGCCCGGCCCGGCTGCGGCCTGCGGCTGGCCGAGCTGCTGGCCCGGCAGGACGAGGCGGTGGCGGACGACCCGCGCAGCCCCGTCGTACGCAGCACCCTCTTCGAGCGGGACCAGGTCGTGGTGCGGCTGATCGACGTGCGGGGCGGGCTCGACGCCGCCGACCCCGCGCTGGTCCTCGGTATCCCGGACCCCGGCCCGCTGGCCGAGCTGACGACGCTGCCGGGCGACGGCGACCTCGCGCGCCTGCTGAAGCTCGCCCGCATGCAGCTCGTCACCGACCGCAGCTCCGCCGAGGGCTGAACCCGTCCGGCCCGGATCGCAGCGGCCACGGCCCTCTGCCACGGCCCCTCTCGAAACAGCACATGATCGGAGCAACGTCGTGCCCAAACCCCGCCCAAGAATCGTGGATCTCAGCGACGTCGAGCCCAACACTCGGCGCGGCGGCGATCTGCGCGCCATGCTCACCCCCACCACGGTCGGCTCCACCAGCGGTTTCATGGGAGTGGCCATCGTGCAGCCCGGCGACAGCGTCGCCGAGCACTACCACCCGTACTCCGAGGAGTTCATCTACGTCGTCTGCGGGCAACTGGAGGTCGACCTGGACGGCGAGCCCCAGCCGCTGCGGCCGGAGCAGGGACTCCTGATCCCCACTCACATGCGCCACCGCTTCCGCAATGTGGGCGACGTGGAGGCCCGGGTCGTCTTCCACCTCGGCCCGCTGGCGCCGCGTCCGGAGCTCGGTCACGTCGACACCGAGCAGCCCGCGGCCGCCGCGGCCGAGGGCCGGAAGGCCGAGCGACGTCAGGTCCCGTCATGACCAGGCGTGTGGCGGTCACCGGCATAGGCGTGGTCGCACCCGGCGGTATCGGCGTACCGGCGTTCTGGGACCTGCTGTCCCACGGTCGTACCGCGACCCGGGGCATCACGTTCTTCGATCCGGCCGGCCTGCGTTCGCGCATCGCCGCCGAGTGCGACTTCGACCCGGCGGCCCACGGGCTCGGCCCGGAGGAGATCGCGCGCAGCGACCGGTACATCCAGTTCGCCCTGGTGGCGGGCCGGGAGGCGGTACTGGACGCGGGCCTCGACCTGGAACGGGAGAACCCCTGGCGGGTCGGGGTGTCACTGGGCACGGCGGTCGGCGGCACCACCCGGCTGGAGCACGACTACGTCCTGGTCTCCCACCGCGGCCAGCGGTGGGACGCGGACCACCACCGGGCCGAGCCGCACCTGCACCGCGCGTTCTCGCCCAGCACCCTCGCCTCGGCGGTGGCCGAGGAGTTCGGGGCACACGGACCGGTGCAGACCGTCTCCACGGGCTGCACCTCGGGCCTGGACGCGGTCGGCTACGCGTTCCACACGATCGAGGAGGGCCGGGCCGACGTCTGTCTGGCCGGCGCCTCGGACTCCCCGATCTCCCCGATCACGATGGCCTGCTTCGACGCGATCAAGGCCACCTCCCCGAACAACGACGACGCCGCTCACGCCTCGCGCCCCTTCGACGCCGACCGGGACGGGTTCGTCATGGGCGAGGGCGGCGCCGTCCTGGTCCTGGAGGAGCTCGAGCACGCCCTGGCCCGCGGCGCGCCCGTCTACTGCGTGATCGGAGGCTACGCCAGCTTCGGCAACGCGTACCACATGACCGGTCTGACCCGGGAGGGCGTGGAGATGGCCCGGGCGATCGAGACGGCCCTGGACCACGCCCGGCTCGACCCCACGGCGATCGACTACGTCAACGCCCACGGATCGGGCACCCAGCAGAACGACCGGCACGAGACCGCGGCGGTGAAACGGGCCCTGGGCCAGCACGCCTACGACACCCCCATGAGCTCCATCAAGTCCATGGTGGGCCACTCCCTCGGCGCGATCGGCGCCATCGAGGTCGTCGCCTGCGTGCTGGCCCTGGCCCACCAGGTGGTACCGCCCACCGCGAACTACGAGACGCCGGACCCGGAGTGCGACCTGGACTACGTCCCCCGCGTCGCCCGTGAGCGGAAACTGGACAGCGTCCTGTCCGTGGGCAGCGGGTTCGGCGGATTCCAGTCGGCGGTGGTCCTGACCCGGCCGAGGGAGAGGACACCATGAGCCAACCGCGACCACGACGCGCCGTCGTCACCGGCATCGGTGTGGTGGCGCCGAACGGAACCAGCACCGAAACCTTCTGGAAGGCCACTCAGGAGGGCCTCAGCGTCCTGGACCGGGTCAGCCGCGAGGGCTGTACGCACCTGCCACTGCGGGTGGCCGGCGAGATCCGGGGCTTCGAGCCGTCCTCGGCTGTCGAGGAGCGCTACCTCGTCCAGACCGACCGGTTCACGCACTTCGCGATGGCCGCGGCCGACCGCGCGCTGGACGACGCGGGCCTCGGCCCGGCGGACTCGGGCGAGGCGTCGTTCTCCGTCGGGGTGGTCACCGCGGCGGGCTCCGGCGGCGGCGAGTTCGGGCAGCGCGAGCTGCAGGCGTTGTGGGGGAAGGGCAGCAAGTTCGTCGGCCCCTACCAGTCCATCGCCTGGTTCTACGCCGCCAGCACCGGCCAGATCTCCATCCGCAACGGTTTCCGGGGCCCCTGCTCGGTGGTGGCCGCCGACGAGGCCGGCGGCCTGGACGCCCTGGCCCAGGCGGCACGCGTGGTGCGCAACGGCACCGACACGGTCGTCGTCGGTTCGACCGAGGCGCCGCTGGCCCCGTGCTCGATCGTGTGTCAGCTCGGCTATCCCGAGCTGAGCACGGCGGAGGACCCGGAGCGGGCCTACCGCCCGTTCACCGCGGGAGCCTGCGGCTTCGTGCCCGCGGAGGGCGGCGCCATGCTCGTGGTGGAGGACGAGGACGCGGCCCGCGACCGGGGCGCGCCCGCGCGGGCGCTGATCGCGGGGCACGCGGCCACGTTCACCGGTTCCTCCCGCTGGGAGGAGTCCCGGCAGGGACTCGCCCACGCCGTCCGCGGCGCGCTGGCCCAGGCCGGCTGCGCCCCGGAGGAGATCGACGTCGTCTTCGCCGACGCGCTCGGCGTGCCGGAGGCCGACCGCGCCGAGGCCCTGGCGATCGCGGACGCACTCGGGGCGCACGGCACCCGGGTGCCCGTGACCGCGCCCAAGACCGGCATCGGCCGCAGTTACTGCGCGGCGCCGGTGCTGGACACCGCCGCGGCGGTGCTCGCGATGGAGCACGGCCTCATACCGCCCACCCCGAACGTCTTCGACGTCTGCCACGACCTCGACCTCGTGACCGGGCGGGCCCGTCCCGCCGAATTGCGCACGGCGCTGGTCCTCAGCCGGGGACTGATGGGGTCGAACTCGGCGCTCGTGCTGCGGCGCGGCGCCGCCGACGCCTCCCAGTGAGGCACCGACAAGCCAAGGAGAACAACCACATGAGTGACCGCATCACGGTGGAAGAGCTGGCCGAGCTGATGAAGAAGGCCGCCGGCGTCACCGTCGCTCCCGAGGAACTGCAGGAGCGCTACGACACCGGGTTCGACGTCATCGGCATCGACTCGCTCGGACTGCTCGGCGTCGTCGGCGAGTTGGAGAACCGTTACGGCACGTCGCTGCCCCCCGACGCGGAGCGCTGCAAGACGCCGCGGGAGTTCCTCGACCTCGTCAACAGCGCCCTCGTGGCAGGAGTGTGACATGGCCGGACACACGCAGAACGAGATCGTCATCGCCGCACCGCTGGACCTGGTGTGGGACATGACCAACGACCTGGAGCGCTGGCCGCAGCTGTTCAGCGAGTACGCCTCCGTGGAGATCCTGTCCCGGGACGGCGCCCGCACCCGGTTCCGGCTGACCATGCACCCCGACGAGAACGGCACCGTGTGGAGCTGGGTCTCGGAGCGGGAGCCGGACCGCGAGGCGCTGACCGTGCGCGCCCGCCGGGTCGAGACCGGCCCCTTCTCCTACATGAACATCCTGTGGGAGTACGAGGAGACGCCCGAGGGCGTGCGGATGGTGTGGACGCAGGACTTCGCGATGAAGCCGGACGCGCCCGTCGACGACGCCTGGATGACGGACAACATCAACCGCAACTCCCAGGTGCAGATGGCGTTGATCCGGGACCGCGTCGAGAAGACCGCCGCCGAACGCGGGTCCGCGCCGGGCCTGGACCACTGAACCGAACGGAGACAGCCCCATGCACCAGACAGTGATCGTCGCCCGGATGGCCCCGGGCTCGGCCCCGGACATCGCCAAGCTGTTCGCGGAGTCCGACCGGGGGGAACTGCCACACCTGGTCGGCGTCTCCCGGCGCAGCCTCTTCCAGTTCAACGACGTGTACCTGCACCTCATCGAGACCGAGCACGACCCGCGGCCGGTCATCGCCGAGGTGGCCGGTCACCCCGAGTTCCGGGACCTCAGCGAGCGGCTCCAGGCGCACGTCTCCGCCTACGACCCGGAGACCTGGCGTACGCCGGAGGACGCCATGGCGAAGCGCTTCTACCTCTGGGAGCGCGACTCGGTCCGGTGATGCCGGCCCCGTACGACCGGCCGCCGGGTCCGTGGCGCTGCGGACCCGGCGGTCGGTGGTCTGTGCGGTCGGTGGTCTGTGCGGTCGGTGGTCTGTGCGGTCGGGTGTGCCCGGTCAGGCGGGGACGTGGCAGTCGAACGCGTGCAGGTAGGGGTTGACCGGGCGGATGTCGTCGATGACGAGTCCCGCGTCGGTCAGTCGGCCGACCATGCTCTCGGTGGTGTGCTTGGCCCCGCCGACGTTGAGGAGCAGCAGCAGGTCCATGCCGGTGCTGAACCGCATCGAGGGGGTGTCGTCCACCAGGTTCTCGATGACGACGACCCGGGCGCCGGGGCCGCCCGCCTCGATGACGTTGCGCAGGGTGCGGGCGGTGCTGTCGTCGTCCCACTCCAGGATGTTCTTGATGACGTACACGTCGGCCCGGACGGGGACCGCCTCACGGCAGTCGCCGGGGACGATGCTCACCCGGCCGGCGAGATCGCCCGAGCCGCGCAGCCGCGGATCGGCCCGCTCCACCACCTGCGGCAGGTCGAGCAGGGTGCCGTGCATCGAGGGGTACTTGTCGAGCAGGCTCGCCACGACGTGGCCCTGGCCGCCGCCGATGTCCACGACCGACGTGCTGCCCGACAGGTCGAGGACGTCCGCGACCTCCTGGGCGGACTGCCTGCTGGAGGTCGTCATGGCGCGGTTGAAGACGTCGGCCGACTCGGGGGCGTCCTCGTTGAGGTAGACGAAGAACTCCTTGCCGTACAGGTCCTCCACGACGTTGCGGCCGGTGCGCACCGCCTCGTCCAGTTTCGGCCAGGCGTCCCAGGTCCACGGTTCGGTGCACCACAGCGAGATGTAGCGCAGGCTGTGCGGGTCGTCCTCGCGCAGCAGCCGGGACATGTCCGTGTGCTCGAACGTCCCGTCCGGCCGCTCGGCGAAGACGCCGTAGCAGGACAGGGCGCGCAACAGCCGTCGCAGCGGCCGGGGTTCGGCCTTCACCGAGGCCGCCAGGTCCTCCACGCTCACGGGACCGTCGCCGAGCGCGTCGGCGACGCCGAGCCGGGCCGCCGCGCGGAGGGCGGCGGCGCACGCCGCCCCGAATGCGAGCTCCCTGAGCCGCATGGACGGCGGTGGTGCGGTCTGTTCGGTCGTCATGTGCCGCCTTCCTTCGTTGGGTGGTTCACAGCCGGCCGCGGGCGGCCGGTCAGCACAGTGCCGCGGGCTTCGACACCCGGCACGTGTTGTCGACGAACTTGTTGTCCCTGCCGGTGTCCGCGTTGACCAGGTCGGCCGGGGAGTTGCGCCGCAGCACGTTGTCGCTGATGCGGTTGTGGTCGTTGGTGGCGCCGACGAAGCTCTTGAACAGCACGATGCCGCCCGACAGCGGAGAGGTGCCGGCGTGGTCCGTGATCCAGTTGTCCCGCACCGCGGTCTGCTCGATGCCGGTGAGGACGACACCGGACCCCTGCAGGGCGGGCAGGCGCGCGGTCTTGGGGCAGGACTTGTTGTTGCGGACGATGCGGTTGTAGGCGACGACCAGGTCGCCGGACTTCGGCTTGTTCTCGTCGCCGACGAGGAAGGCGCCCACGCAGTTGCCGGTGATGTCGTTGCGCACCACGTCGACGTCACGCAGGCGACGGACGGTGAGGCCGGTGCGGTTGCCCTGCAGCCGGTTGTACTCCACCACCGTGCCCCGGGTGTCCACGGCTCCTTCCTCGGTCTTGACGGTGTTGGCGATGAACAGGCCCGCGTCGCCGTTGTCCCGCACGGTGTTGCCCTGGAACACGCCGTGGACCGAGCGCTCCTGGGCGATGCCCCACACGGTGTTCCTGACCGCGGCCACGTCGCGGACGGTGAGGTCGGTGGTGTACGTGCTGTACACGCCGGCCCTGGCGAAGCCGGTCACCGTCAGGGACGCGACGGTGACGCCCTTCACCTCGTGGCCCTTGGTGCCCACCACGCAGATGCCGTTGCCGCCCGCGGCGCAGCTGACGGCGGACCTCTCGGCGCCCCCGCGCTTGCCCGGAACCGTGCCCGGCTCCTTGCCATGGCTCTCGGCCGGGCCGCCGCCGGTGCCCGTGCCGGCGGTCGTGACGGGGGTCGCGCCCGGCTTGAGCACGGTCCTGCCGCCGCTGCCGCGCAGGGTGAGCCCGGGCGTGGTCACCTCGACGCTCTCGCGGTAGACGCCCGGTTCGACGACGACGGTGTCTCCGGGCGCGGCGGCGTCCACCGCCTTCTGGATCGACTGTCCCGGACGGACCTTATGGACCGTAGGGACCTTGTGACCGGCGCCCGGCGAGGCCGCGCCGAACGCGGTCGCGAAGACCGCCGCGGTACATGCCAGGCAGGTGATATGGATTTTCGCCATGCCGAGCAAGATATGACCCGTTTATGCCGATTCAGGGCTTTTGAGCCATCCGGCGGCGTGTCCGGCGGCGACCGCCGCGCGTCACGGCGTGCGGGGCGGGGTGCGCCGGGCGCGGGGCGTGGCGTGCCGGGCGCTGAGCCCGGGGTCCCAGGCCCGGAAGCGCGGGGTCCCGGGCGCGGGGCGTGGCGTGCGTGCCAGGCGTGGCTGCGGGGCGGACGCGGCATGCGGGGCGGGGTGCGCCGGGCGCGCAGCGCGGGGTCCCGGGCGCCGGGCGCGGCGTGCGGCGCGTGCGTGCCGGGCGCGGGTCCGCTTGCGTTCGACCGTACTCCGTCCGGCAGACTCCCCCCATGGAGACAGCCGAGTTCGTGCGCATCCTCGACCGGGAGGGCCGCCTGCTGGCCGCGGCGGCGGAGGCGGCGGGGAGCGACGCCGAGGTCCCCTCCTGCCCGGGCTGGCAGGTGCGGGACCTGCTGCGGCACACCGGGGTGGTGCACCGGTGGGCGGCGGCGTTCGTCGCCGAGCGGCACCCCTCCTTCCGGCCCATGCCGGACGAGCCCGGCGAGGACGGCGCCGAACTGGTGGACTGGTACCGCGAGTCGCACCGCAGCCTGGTCGGCACGTTGGCATCCGCCGCGCCCGGCGTCGAGTGCTGGCACTTCCTGCCCGCCCCGTCACCGCTCGCCTTCTGGGCGCGTCGCCAGGCGCACGAGACGACCGTGCACCGCGTCGACGTGGAGACGGCGAGCGGCGGCACGCCCACCGGGATCTCCCCCGCCTTCGCGGCGGACGGCATCGACGAGTTGCTGCGCGGCTTCCACGCCCGCACCAGGAGCCGGGTCCGCAGTGAGAAGCCCAGGGTGCTGCGGGTGCGGGCGACGGACGTGGACGGCGCCGTGTGGACCGTGCGGCTGTCGCCGGAGGCGCCGGTGACCGAGCGGGGCGGCGAGGAGCCCGCCGACTGCGAAGTGGCCGGGCCCGCCGAGCGGTTGTACCTCGCGCTGTGGAACCGGGCGCCGTTGCCGGACGTGAGCGGCGACGCGTCGGTCGCCGAGCTGTGGCGGGAGCTGTCCCCGGTGGTCTGAGGCGGGATCGGTCCGCCGGGGTCTGAGGCGTGATCGGTCCGCCGGGGCCCGAGGCGTGATCGGTCCGCCGGGGCCCGAGGCGTGATCGGTCCGCCGGGGCCCGAGGCGGGATCGGTCCGCCGGGGCCCGAGGCGGGATCGGTCCGCCGGGGCCCGAGGCGGGATCGGTCCGCCGGGGCCTGAGGCAGGGCTCGGCTCGGCCCGAAGGTGCTCTCCCCGCGGGCGCCCGGCGGAGCCGGTTGCTTCGCCGGGCGCCCGGCTGTTGACTCGTCCCATGGAGCATCACGGGGGACGACGCGATCAGGCCGAGCGGGACGCGATCACCGTCGAGATCGGGTACGCGCTGTGCAGTGCGGCGTTCGCGGCGGCGGTGGTCTTCGGGGCGGTGGCGGGCCCGGCGCTGGCCTTCGAGCTGCCCCCGGCCTTCTCGGTGCTGCTGGTGCGCGCGGGTCTCGTGATCGCGGCCGTGCTGTTCGCCGTCCGGGTGGTCAGCGTGCTGCTGCGTTTCCAGCGGTCGGGTCAGCCCAGCCAGCCGGGGCGCACCAGGCCCGACTCGTAGGCGAGGACGACCAGTTGGGCCCGGTCGCGGGCGCCGAGCTTGACCATCGTGCGGCTGACGTGGGTCTTGGCGGTGAGCGGGCTGACGACCAGGCGGCGGGCGATCTCGTCGTTGGACAGGCCGAGGCCGACCAGGGCCATCACCTCCCGTTCCCGCTCGGTGAGTCGGGCGAGCGCCGCCTCGGCCGCGGGCTCCTTGGAGCGGGCCGCGAACTCGGCGATCAGACGGCGGGTGACGCCGGGCGACAGCAGCGCGTCCCCGGCGACCACCGCCCGCACGGCGCGCAGGAGTTCGTCCGGTTCGGTGTCCTTGACCAGGAAGCCGGAGGCGCCGGCGCGGATCGCCTCGAAGACGTACTCGTCGAGTTCGAACGTGGTCAGCATGACCACCCTGACGTCCCGCGACGAGGCGTCCGCGGTGATGCGGCGGGTGGCGGCCAGACCGTCCAGCAACGGCATGCGGATGTCCATCAGGACGACGTCCGGGCGCAGTTCGCGCACCTCGCGCAGCGCCTCCTCGCCGTCGGCGGCCTCCCCCGCCACCTCGATGTCCGGCTGGGCGTCGAGCAGCGCCCGGAAACCGGCGCGCACGAGCGACTGGTCGTCGGCGAGCAGTACGCGGATCACCGGTCGTCCTCCTCGGCCTTACCCCGAAACGGCAGTACGGCGAGCACCCGGAACCCCCCGTCGGGGCGCGGCCCCGCGTCGATCGTGCCACCCAGCGCGACCGCCCGCTCCCGCATCCCCGCCAGTCCGTTGCCGCTGCCGCCCGCGTCGGCGCCGGTCGCCGGCCCGTCGTCGTCGACGCGCAGCCGCAGCACTCGGCCGTCGCGTTCCACGCGCACCCGCGCGTCGCGCGAGCCCGAGTGCCGTACGACATTGGTGAGCGCCTCCTGGACGATGCGGAAGGCGGCGAGGTCGGTGCCCGGCGCGAGCCGGGGAGTCTCGCCCTCGACGGTGACGGTGAGTCCGGCGCTCGCCGCCTGCCGTACCAGTTCGGGCAGCCCCGCCAGGCCCGGCGCCGGGGCGCGCGGCGCGTCGCCCGGCGTGCGGAGCGTGCCGAGCACCTGGCGCACCTCGCCGAGCGCCTCCTTGCTGGCGGCCTTGATGGTGGTGAGCGCGGTGCGGGCCTGCTCCGGGTCGGTGTCGAGGAGGGCCAGTCCGACGCCCGCCTGGACATGGATCACGGAGATGCTGTGGGCGAGGACGTCGTGCAGTTCGCGGGCGATCCGCAGCCGCTCCTCGTCGGCCCGGCGGCGCGCCGCCTGCGCCCGCTCGGCCCGTTCCCGCGCCCACTGCTCACGCCGCGTCCGGGCCAGTTCGGCCACCGCGGCGATCGCGGCCACCCAGGCGGCGATCACGGCCTCCTGCCCCCAGGAGGCCGGCCCGTCCCCGGCCGGCGGCAGCCACCGGTAGAGCAGATGGGCCACCAGCGCGTGACCGGCCCAGAGCATCCCCACCGCGGCCCAGGCGGCCCGGCGGTGCCCGGAGACCACGGCGCCGAAGCAGGCCACCACGACGGTGAGGAGGACCGGGCCGTACGGATACCCGGCGCCCAGGTAGAGCACGGCGGCCCCGGCCGTGCCGAACACGACGGCCACCGGGTGGCGCCCCCGCCACAGCAGCAGGCCCGAGCCGACCAGCAGCAGCACCCGCGCGAAGACGTCGAGCGGGGCCCGCTCGGGCTGTCCGCGGGCCACGAAGGCGGAGCCGGCCAGCACGAACGCGGTGAGCAGCAGGGTCGAGCGCCACGGCAGGCGGTCCGTCCGCTCCCCTTCGCCCCGGGGGTCCGTCCGCTCCTCTTCGCCCCGACGGCCCGGCCACGGTGGCGGCCCGGAGCGCCACCACGGCGGGCTTCCGGCGCCGGGCATCCACTGCTTCGCCATGACCGCCACGCTAGACGGCGCGCGGCGCGGCGGGCGTCGGCCGGACGAGGTGATCACACGTACTCCCCCGGAAGTACGCCCGCCGGCCCACGGGCCTATGTCAGGCCCACCGCGCGGCCCAGCCGGTCCACGGCGTACCGGAAGAACGGCTCCCGGTCCTCGACGACCCGGTTGAACTGGCCGAACAGTTCGAACCCGACGAGCCCGTACAGCTCGGCCCAGGCCGCGACCAGGGCCGCCGCCACGGCCGGTGGGAGGTCCGGGGCGACGTCGGTGGTCATCCGCTCGGCCTCGGTGCGCAGTTCGGCGGGCAGTGGGGGCTCGCTCAGGCCGGTGTCCCGGTGCGCGTCGCGCACGACGCCGATCAGCAGGAGGGGGACGCGGGCGGCGGCCGGGACGGTGGTGTCGGGGGCGGCGTAGCCCGGGATCGGCGTGCCGTAGATCAACGCGTACTCGTGCGGGTTGGCGAGTGCCCAGTCGCGTACCGCCCCGCACACGGCGGTCCAGCGGTGGAGGGGGGCGGCGGTGTCGGCGAGGGCTCGGTGCGCCGCCTCGGCGGCCTCGCCGAGGGAGTCGTAGGCGTCGATGATGAGGGCGGTCAGCAGGTCGTCGCGGCTGGGGAAGTAGCGGTAGAGCGCCGAGGAGACCATGCCGAGCTCGCGGGCCACGGCGCGCAGCGAGAGCTTGGCGGCACCGTCGGCCGCCAGTTGTCTGCGGGCCGCGTCCTTGATGGCCGCGGTGACCTCGATCCGGGCGCGGGCGCGGGCGCTGTGTGCGGTGCTCATGGAAGCAGTCTCGCACGGAACGAGAGCAGTGCACACAGACAGGAGCAGTGAACACAAAAGAGAGCAGTGCTCTTGCGGTGGGACGCCGACGCGTGCAGACTGTCCTACGAGCGAGAGCAGTGCTCACAAAAGAGAGCGACGCTCTGAAGCAGATGGGGATCACCATGTCCACGCACGTCCAGAAGCCCGGCTGGTTCACCGTCAACGTCATGAACCGCTTCGTCGCGTGGATGACCCGCCGGGGCGTCAGCGTCTGGGGCTCCAGGGTGCTGGCGGTCCGCGGCCGCAAGAGCGGACAGTGGCGGACCACCCCGGTGAACCTGCTGACCGTGGACGGACAGCAGTACCTGCTCGCCCCGCGCGGGCACGTCCAGTGGACGCACAACATGCGCGCGGCCGGCGGGGGCGAGCTGCATCTCGGCAAGCGCGTGGACGTGTTCACCGCCGTCGAGGTCGCCGACGACGACAAGGTCCCGCTGCTGCGCGCCTACCTCAAGCGCTGGAAGGCCGAGGTGGGGGTGTTCTTCAACGGCGTCGGCCCCGACTCCCCCGACGCCGAACTGCGCCGCATCGCCCCCGACCACCCCGTCTTCCGCATCACCGTCACGGGGTGACCTCGCCCTCGGCGGCGGGACGGCGGTCCAGCACGCCCAGTGCCCGCTGCGCCATGGGATGGCTGCGGATGAGCTCGCCGAGCGAGGTCGAGCCCTGGGTGATGTCCTTGAACGCGTTCCACGCGGGGCGGAAACCGGTTAGCGCCGCGTGGAACAGCCCGGGGCGGCGCTCGAAGGCGGCCAGCATCCGCTTGCCGACGCTCATCTCGACACCGAGGCCCGCCTTGATCGCGAACGCGTAGTTCAGGGCCTGGCGCCGGGCGTCCACCGCGTCGTGCGCCTCGGCGATGCGCACCGCCCACTCCCCCGCCAGCCGGCCGGAGCGCAGCGCGAAGGAGATCCCCTCCCGGGTCCACGGCTCCAGCAGCCCCGCCGCGTCGCCGCACACCAGCACCCGCCCCCGCGACAGCGGCGAGTCGTCGGCCCGGCAGCGCGTCAGATGGCCGGAGGAGACGCTCGGTTCGAAGCCGGCGAGGCCGAGCCGGCCGACGAACTCCTCCAGGTACCGCTTGGTGGCGGCGCCCTCGCCGCGCGCGGAGATCACACCGACCGTCAGAGTGTCGCCCTTGGGGAACACCCAGCCGTAACTGCCGGGCATCGGGCCCCAGTCGATGAGCACCCGCCCCTTCCAGTCCTCGGCGACGGTCTCCGGCACCGGGATCTCGGCCTCCAGACCGAGGTCGACCTGGTCGAGCTTGACGCCGACGTGCGCCCCTATCCGGCTGGCGCTGCCGTCCGCGCCGACGACCGCCCGCGCCAGCAGCGTCTCGCCGCCCTGCAGGACCACGGCGACCGTGCGCCGGTCGGGCACCGCCGAACCGTGCTGCTCGACGCGCAGCACGGTGATGCCGGTACGCAGTTCGGCGCCCGCCTTCTGCGCGTGTTCGACCAACTGCTGGTCGAACTCGGGCCGGTTGATCAGCCCGAACAGCATCTGCTTGGAGCGACGGGTGCGCGTGAAGCGGCCGTTGTTGGAGAACGTCACCGCGTGCACCCGGTCGCGCAGCGGCAGCTCGAACCCGGGCGGCAGACAGTCGCGCGAGGGGCCGATGATGCCCCCGCCGCACGTCTTGTAGCGCGGCAGTTCGGCCTTCTCCAGCAACAGCACGCGCCGCCCCGCGACCGCCGCCGCGTAGGCGGCCGAGGCCCCCGCGGGTCCCGCGCCCACCACGACGACGTCCCACACCCGCTGCACGTCGTCCGCCGAAGAGTTCTCGCCGCTCACGATGGTCTACTGCTCCGATCAAGCCGCTGCCGCACCTGTCCCGTGCATCCTACGGCGGACGTCGTCGCAGGCCGCTGTGGGAGGATCGCTGCACTTCACTCGTACAACGTCGCACCCACAAGGAGCGTGCCCATGTCGTCGAATCCGGTCGCCGAGACCGTCGCCTCGCTGATGCCGAGGGCGAGGACGGAGCTCGCCGAGCTGGTGGCCTTCAAGTCGGTGGCGGACTTCGACCAGTTCCCCAGGAGCGAGAGCGAGGGCGCCGCCCGCTGGGTCGCCGACGCGCTCGCCGCCGAGGGCTTCCAGGACGTCGCCCTGCTCGACACGCCGGACGGCACCCAGTCGGTCTACGGCTTCCTGCCCGGCCCCGAAGGCGCCAGGACGGTGCTGCTGTACGCCCACTACGACGTGCAGCCCCCGCTGGACGAATCCGCCTGGACCACCCCGCCCTTCGAGCTGACCGAACGCGACGGCCGCTGGTACGGGCGCGGCGCCGCCGACTGCAAGGGCGGCGTGATCATGCACCTGCTCGCGCTGCGCGCCCTCAAGGCCGACGGCGGCATACCCGTGCACGTGAAGTTCATCGCCGAGGGCTCGGAGGAACAGGGCACGGGCGGCCTGGAGCGCTACGCCGAGGAGCACCCGGACCTGCTCGCGGCCGACACCATCGTCATCGGCGACGCGGGCAACTTCCGGGTGGGCCTGCCGACGGTCACCTCGACCCTGCGCGGCATGACCATGGTCCGCGTGCAGATCGACACCCTCGAAGGCAACCTGCACTCCGGGCAGTTCGGTGGCGCCGCGCCGGACGCGCTGGCCGCGCTGATCCGCGTCCTCGACTCACTGCGCGCCGAGGACGGCTCGACGACGGTCGACGGTCTGGCCCCCGCCACGCCGTGGGAGGGGCTGAGTTACGACGAGGAGCAGTTTCGCCAGGACGCCAAGGTGCTCGACGGCGTACGGCTGATCGGTTCCGGCGCGGTCGCCGACCGGATCTGGGCGCGTCCGGCCGTCACGGTGCTCGGCATCGACTGCCCGCCGGTCGTCGGCGCCACCCCGTCCGTGCAGGCGAGCGCCCGTGCGCTGATCAGCCTGCGGGTGCCGCCGGGCGTGGACGCGGCCGAGGCGACCAAGCTGCTGCAGGCCCACCTCCAGGCGCACACGCCGTGGGGCGCGCGGGTGAGCACCGAGCAGATCGGCCAGGGTCAGCCCTTCCGCGCGGACACCGCCAGCCCGGCGTACCAGGCCATGGCGGACGCGATGGCGGTCGCCTACCCCGGCCAGGAGATGCAGTACGCCGGCCAGGGCGGCTCGATCCCGCTGTGCAACACCCTCGCGTCCCTCTACCCGCGTGCGGAGATCCTGCTGATCGGGCTGAGCGAGCCGGAGGCGCAGATCCACGCCGTGAACGAGAGCGTGTCGCCCGCGGAACTGGAGCGTCTGTCGGTGACGGAGGCGCTGTTCCTGCGCAACTACGCGGCGAGCTGACCGCTCTGCCGGCAGCTGGGCCCTTCGTTCGGATCAGGTCGGCTGTGAGGCGCGGTGCCTTGTGGCCGACCCGAGCGGGGTCCGGCGCGTGCAGCTGCGAGGCGAACCCGAGCACGGTGGGGCGCGACTCGTTCCGCCGGCCGGCGGCGCTCGACGCGGACGTGGCGTGCTTCGGCCACGGCGACCCGGTGAACGGCGGGGCCTCCACCGTGCTCCGGCGGGCGGCGGACCGGCAGGCGGACGCCCGCTGAACTCGGCCAGCTGCGAGCCGGGGCGGCGGCCGTCGCCGGCTCAGCCGCACGGGACGCCCGCCTCCAGGTACAGCGCCGCTCCGCGCTCCCGCGCCCGCAGGGCCCAGCGCAGCCGCTCGTAGCGGACCGGCGGGAGCATGTCGGCGGCCTCCTGCTCGGTGACGAAGCGCCAGTCGCGCAGTTCGGGACCGGGCAGCAGGAGCCGGGCCGCCTCCGCGGAGTCGAGGAGGCCGCCGTCGAAGAGCAGACGCAGCCCGCCGTAGCCGGGCGGCGCGGGCGCCTCCCAGTCGACGACGAGCAGGCGCGGTACGTCGTCGAGCTGGATGCCGGTCTCCTCGGCGACCTCCCGCATACCGGCCCGTGCGGGGGCCTCGCCCGGCTCGACGACGCCGCCGGGGAACTCCCAGCCCGCCTTGTAGGTGGGGTCGACCAGCAGCACACGGTCCTGCTCGTCGAAGAGGAGGACGCCGGCGGCGAGCGTCTCGGCGGTGGGCTCGGGCGTCTGCACGATGTCGCACACCGGCACGTCGCCGCTGCTCACGGCCCCCGCTATGCGCACCGCCGTCTCGTAGGGACTCAAGCCGCTGGTGTCCACCAGGTGGGCGTCGGCCGTGAGCCAGGAGGCCAGGGCGGCCCGGTAGGGGGCGATGTGGTCGTACGCCCACTGCCGGGCCCGTACGTCCGCGTCCGGGAGGTCGTCGGGGACCTCCCGGTTGGCTATGCGCGCACGCAGTATCGTTTCGGCCGGGGCGAGCAGGACATGCCGCACGGCGATGCGGCGCGCGGCCAGGCCGCCGAAGATCTCGTCGCGGTACTCCTGGCGCAGCAGGGTCATGGGCACCACGAGGGTCCCGCCCAGCTCGGCGAGCATCGCGGCCGCGGTGTCGATCACGAGCCGCCGCCAGATCGGCAGGTCCTGGAAGTCGCCGGCCTCGGCGAGGTGCTTGGGCGGCAGCAGGTGCGTGAGCGCCGCGCCGATGACCTCGGGGTCGAAGAGCGTGCTGTTCGGGATCAGTTCGATCAGTTCCCGTGCGGTGGTGGTCTTTCCCGCACCGAACGCTCCGTTGATCCACACGATCACGGACGGGTCCCCCTCTTCTGTTGGCCCCCTGTGGCTTGCCCGCTCCACCCTGCCACGGAAACCAGCCCCAGTTGAGGGCACACGGAGCGGCGCCGGAGTCCCCGTCCCTGGGGCGCCGGCGCCGCTCCGGCCGTCCGGCCGCCTCAGGCGTCGTTGCCGACGGCTGCGTCGTCGAGGGCCAGGCTGTCGTGGGCGACGGTGTGGTCGACGCTGCCGACGGCGTCCGGCACGTTCAGGTCTCCGAGGGCGTCCGCCGGGTGGGCGTGGGACGGGGTCACGGCCGCGACGACGAAGCCGGTGGCGAGGGAGGCGATGGCGAGCATGCTGCGCTTCTTCATGCCCGTCCCAACTGCGCGGACGGCATCCGGGTCACGCTCCCGTGCTCGTCGCGTCGCATGGGACCGTTCCTAATGACGTGATCGCCCGCCGACGCCACGGCGGCCGCTCCGCCGGCCCACGAGCCGCCGCGTCCGGGCCCTTCCTGCCCGACCACGTCACCGACAAGTCCGCCGCGCCCCCAACACCGTCGCGACGCCCACCGCCCCCACGGCCGCCCGCCGAGGCGGGCATACGACGACTCGAAGCACGACGCCGGGGTGCGCGGGTGCGCGCCGCCGCCCCACCGAGCCCGTCCACCGGGCCGGGGCCGGCACACAGGTGTCGGCCCCGGGCCCAGGATGCCCAGGCACGGGACACGAGGCCCGGCACCGAGCTCAGCGCCCCAGCAAACAGGGCTCGGCACCGGGGCTCCCTACGCCCAGGCACCGTGCCCCGGGCCCGGGACACGGGACTCAGCGCGCGGGAGCGCAGCACGCAGCGCGCGGGAACCACCGTGCCCAGGATGCTCAGGCACGAGGCACGTGGGCGCAGTACCGCGGCACGGAACTCAGCGCCCGCAGACACGGCTCGGCACCGGACCCCCGACGCCCGGGCACCGTGCCCCGGGCCGGGCACGGGGCTCAGGCCACGGAGCTCAGCGCGCGACGGCGCGGCACGCGGCGTCGCGGGAACGTTCCTGCCTTCCCGTCTGCCGGGCTCCGGTCAGACCGGGGCCGTGTCCGGGTGTCCGGCGAGGGCCGCCGCGGCGGCTCCCACCAGGCCCGCGTCCGTGCCCATCTGGGCCGGCGCGACGGTCAGCTGCCGTACGAAGGACAGGGTGGCGTAGTCGCCGAGGGCCTTGCGCAGCGGCGTGAACAGCACCTCGCCCGCCTTGCCCACCCCGCCGCCGATCACGGCGATGTCGATCTCGACCAGGGTCGCGGTGGCCGCGATGCCGGCGGCCAGCGCCTGGGCGGCCCGTTCGAAGGAGGCGAGGGCGACCGGGTCGCCGGCGCGGGCGGCCGCGGCGACCGCGGCGGCGGAGGCGTCACCGTCGGGGCCGGGCCGCCAGCCGTCGGCCAGGGCGCGGCGGGCGATGTTGGGCCCGCTCGCGATGCGCTCGACGCAGCCCCGCGAGCCGCACGGGCAGGCGTCTCCGTCGAGGTCGACGCTGATGTGGCCGATGTGGCCCGCGTTGCCGGTCGGGCCCGGGTGCAGCCGGCCGTCCAGCACCAGACCGCCGCCGACGCCCGTGGAGACCACCATGCACAGCGCGTTGTCGTGTCCGCGTGCGGCGCCCTGCCAGTGCTCGGCGGCGGTGATCGCCACGCCGTCGCCTATCAGCGACACGGGCAGTCCACCGGTCGCCTCCCGCACCCGCCGCACCAGCGGATAGGCCCGCCAGCCCGGCACGTTCACCGGGCTCACCGTGCCCGCGGAGGCGTCCACCGGCCCGGCGCTGCCGATGCCGAGGGCCGTGACCCTCGGCCACAGCGGCGAGCCGGTCAGTTCGCGGAGCACCTCCTCCACCGCTCCCATGACGGTCTCGCCGTCCTCCTGAGCGGGCGTCGCGTGCTGCGCTCGCACCAGGATCCGGCCGAGGCCGTCCACCAGGGCGCCGGCGATCTTGGTGCCGCCGATGTCGAGCGCGGCCACGAGGTCGGTGTGCATCAGTGTCTGATCTCCCCGTCAACCATCGAATCTCCCGTCAGCCAGGGGAAAGTTCCCCCGTCAACCATCGATGTAAGGTGAACCGGTCTCGCGGTGGGGGCGCGGGCCCGAAGTTTGCGGTGGACAGTCTCTCTCGTCCATGACAACGTTGTCCAGGCTCTATGCTCGACGCCACATCCTCATACAAGCCCATGCTTCGACGCAGCCCCGTGGGCGAGACAGGACAGGACAGCGCATCGTGCCCGAGACCGCACGCCGAACAGACCGTCACCCCGGGACGCGTTACGGCAACCGCCCGACCATGAAGGACGTCGCCGCGCGCGCCGGTGTCGGCCTGAAGACCGTCTCCCGCGTGGTCAACGGTGAGCCCGGCGTCACCCCGGAGACGGAGCGCCGCGTCCAGGACGCCATCGACGCCCTCGGCTTCCGCCGCAACGACAGCGCGCGCGTGCTGCGCAAGGGGCGCACGGCGAGCATCGGCCTGATACTCGAGGACCTCGCCGACCCGTTCTACGGCCCGCTCAGCCGCGCGGTCGAGGAGGTGGCCCGCTCGCACGGGGCACTGCTGATCAACGGCTCCAGCGCCGAGGACCCGGACCGTGAACAGGAACTGGCCCTCGCGCTGTGCGCGCGGCGGGTCGACGGGCTGGTGGTGATCCCGGCCGGTGACGACCACCGCTATCTGGAGCCCGAGATCAAGGCGGGCGTCGCCGTGGTCTTCGTCGATCGTCCGGCCGGGAAGATCGACGCCGACGTGGTCCTGTCGGACAACTACGGCGGTGCCCGCGACGGCGTCGCCCACCTCATCGCCCACGGCCACCGCCGGATCGGCTTCATCGGCGACATGCCCCGCATCCACACGGCCGCCGAGCGGCTGCGCGGCTACCGGGCCGCGATGGAGGACGCGGGCATACCGGTGGCGGACTCCTGGATGTCGCTGGGCGTCACCGACCCGCAGCGGGTGCGCCGGGCGGCCGAGCAGATGCTCTCCGGCCCGGCCCCGGTCACAGCGATCTTCACCGGGAACAACCGGGTGACGGTCACCGTGATCCGCGTGCTCGCCGAGCAGTCCCGCCCGGTCGCCCTCGTGGGCTTCGACGACATCGAGCTCGCCGACCTGCTGCGGCCCGGCGTCACCGTGATCGCCCAGGACCCGGCGGCGATCGGCCGTACCGCGGCCGAGCGCCTGTTCCGCCAGCTCGACGGGACCCTGGTCGTCCCGGAGCGCATCGACGTGCCGACCCGGCTGATCGCCCGCGGCTCGGGCGAGCTGCCGCCGGCGGACTGAGCGGCCCGTGCCCGTGCGGGACCGCACTCTCGAGGCGCCTGGCCCGCGGAGTCCGGCCTCCTCGACGGCGGCCGGCTGCTGCCGCTGGACCGGCTGGTGCACGACGACCGCGTGCCCGTCCTCGCGATCGGCTCCAACGCCTGTCCCGGTCAGCTGCGCCGCAAGATGGCCGAGGCCGGGATCACCTCCCCGGTGCCGATGGTGCGGTCGAAGGTCACGGGCATCGACGTCGGCGTCTCCGCGCACGTCAGCCGGATGGGCTACGTGGCCGCGTCACCGGTCGGATCCCCGGGGAAGGTACGGGAGTTGTTCGTCCTCTGGCTGGACGCCGAACAGCTGGCGGTGATCGACACGAGCGAGGGCGTGCCGTTGCCGCACGGCAACTACCGCCGCGCGTGGCTGCCTTCGGCCGTCGCCCGGATCGAGCCGGCCCACGGCACCGTATTGCCCGGCGCGTTCGCGTACGTCAACCGTCGCGGGGTGTTGCACGACGGCGCCGGGGTGCCGCGCGCGCATCCGGGCCAGCGCCCGCTGCTGACCGAACTCCTGCTGCGATCAAGCCGGTTGAGGGAGCTGTTCGGGGTCACGCCCGCGGAGTTCTGCGCCCGGGCGCGGGCCGACCGGCGGCTGTGCGCGCGGGGCACGGCACTGTTCGCGGAGGAGGGACTGGTCGCCTCCTCCGGGCTGGAGGAGTACGTACGGGTTCAGCGAGCGGCCGGCTGATCGCCGGTGCCGGTGCCGGTGCCGGTGCCGGTGCCGGGCCCCTGTAGTGGCCTGCGCGGGGCCACGAAGCCCTCCAGGTCGCCCCTGGTCAGACCGGTCGCCGCGGCGACCTCGGCGTCGTCGAGCGCGCCGCAGTGCAGTCCGCGCAGCAGGTAGCCGCTGAGGGCCCTGGCGGTGGCGGGTTCGTCCATGACATCGCCGCCGGTCCGGGCGACGTAGCAGGAGAGGCGGTCGGCGGCCTGCCGGAAGCCCTCCCGGTAGAAGGCGAAGACGGCGGCGTACCGGGTCGGCAGGTGGCCGGGGTGCATGTCCCAGCCCTGGTAGAAGGCGCGGGCCAGGGCGCGGCGGGTGAGGCGGTAGTGCAGCCGCCAGGCCTCGTGGACCTGCTCGGTGGGGCCGACGGGCAGCACGTTGGTCGACCCGTCCGACACCCGCACGCCGGTGCCCGCGGCCGCGACCTGCATGACCGCCTTGGCGTGGTCGGCGACCGGATGGTCGGGGGCCTGGTGGGCGGCGGAGACGCCGAGGGCCGCGCTGTAGTCGAAGGTGCCGTAGTGCAGGCCGGTGGCGCGGCCCCGGGACGCCTGGATCAGGCGGGCGACCGTCGCGGTGCCGTCGGCGGCGAGGACGGCCTGGCCGGTCTCGATCTGGATCTCGAAGCCGATCCGGCCGGGCGGCAGTCCCCGCGCCTCCTCGAAGGCCTCCAGGAGCCGCACCATGGCGGTGACCTGCTGGGGGTAGGTCACCTTCGGCAGCGTCAGCAGCAGCCCGTCGGGCAGGCCGCCGGCCTCCGTCAGGCCGGTGAGGAAGATGTCGAGGGTGCGGATGCCCCGGTCGCGCACCGGCGCCTCCAGACACTTCATGCGGATCCCCGTCCAGGGGGCCGCGGTGCCCGTCGCGTACGCCTGCGCGACCAGCCGGGCCGCCCGTGCGGCCGCCTCGTCCTCCTCGGCGTCCGGGCGCGGGCCGTAGCCGTCCTCGAAGTCGATGCGCAGGTCTTCCACCGGTTCGCGTTCGAGCTTGGCGCGCACGCGCGCGTGGACGGCCTCGGCGAGGTCGCCGGACAGGCCGAGGACGGCGGCGAAGGAGGCGGCGTCCGGGGCGTGCTCGTCGAGGGCGGCGAGGGCCTGGTCGCCCCAGGAGCGGACGGTGTCGGCGGCGAACACGTCACCGGGGACGTAGACCGTGTGGACGGGCTGGCGGGTGCCCGGGTCGCCGGGGTAACGGCGCTCCAGTTCGGCGTCGACCGGCGCGAGGAAGGCGCCGATCTCCTCGCTGACGGCGCCCGGGAGGCTCGTCGGCACCTCCGATCGCCGGCCCTGCCCCATGCCACGCCTCCCGCCTGCCGCCGCCGCTTCCGCCAAGCGGAATCAACAATCCGTTGAATGACGGTATCCGCGCGTCTTCCCGCCGGTCAACACCCGCCTCGCCGCGGTCCGCCGTCGCCGCTCGTCGTGGGGTGAACGAGCCGAGGCCCCCGCGACCGTTCGCGCGGTCGCGGGGGCCTCGGGCCGTGATCGGGGACGATCAGCCCTTGCGGGCCTTGATCTCCTCGGTGAGCTGCGGGACGACGTCGAAGAGGTCGCCGACGACGCCGTAGTCGACCAGGTCGAAGATCGGGGCCTCGGGGTCCTTGTTGACGGCCACGATCGTCTTCGAGGTCTGCATGCCGGCCCGGTGCTGGATCGCGCCGGAGATGCCGTTGGCGATGTACAGCTGCGGCGAGACGGACTTGCCGGTCTGGCCGACCTGGTTGGTGTGCGGGTACCAGCCCGCGTCGACGGCGGCACGCGAGGCGCCGACGGCCGCGCCGAGGGAGTCGGCGAGCGCCTCGACGATCGCGAAGTTCTCCGCGCCGTTGACACCGCGGCCGCCGGAGACCACGATCGCCGCCTCGGTCAGCTCGGGACGCCCCGTCGATTCACGCGGCGTACGCGCGGTGACCTTGGTGCCGGTGGCCAGTGCGGAGAAGGACACCTCCAGCGCCTCGACCGCACCGGCGGCCGGGGCGGCCTCCACAGCGGCCGAGTTGGGCTTGACGGTGATGACCGGGGTGCCCTTGGAGACGCGGGACTTGGTGGTGAACGACGCGGCGAACACCGACTGGGTGGCCACCGGGCCCTCCTCGCCGGCCTCCAGGTCGACGGCGTCGGTGATGACACCGGAGCCGATGCGCAGCGCCAGACGGGCGGCGATCTCCTTGCCCTCCGCGGACGACGGCACCAGCACGGCGGCCGGGGAGACGGCCGCGACGGCGGCCTGCAGCGCGTCCACCTTCGGCACGACCAGGTAGTCGGCGTACTCGGACGCCTCGGACGTCAGCACACGCACCGCGCCGTGCTCACCGAGCACCGCGGCGGTGCCGGCGGCGCCGTCGCCGAGGGCGACGGCGACCGGCTCGCCGATGCGGCGGGCCAGCGTCAGCAGCTCCAGGGTGGGCTTGCGGACGGCACCGTCCACGTGATCGACGTAGACGAGGACTTCAGCCATGGGATTGCTCTCCTGCGAAACGAAGTTGAGGGGCGGTCAGCGAGTCGGGCTCAGATGAACTTCTGGCCCGCGAGGAACTCGGCGAGCTGCTTGCCGCCCTCGCCCTCGTCCTTGACGATCGTGCCCGCCGTGCGGGCCGGACGCTGGGCGGCCGACTCGACCACCGTGTACGCGCCCTCCAGGCCGACCTCCTCGGCCTCGATGTCGAGGTCGGACAGGTCCCAGGACTCGACCGGCTTCTTCTTCGCGGCCATGATCCCCTTGAAGGACGGGTAACGCGCCTCGCCCGACTGGTCGGTCACCGACACCACCGCCGGAAGCTGCGCCTCAAGCTGCTCGGACGCGGTGTCGCCGTCACGGCGGCCCTTGACCGTGCCGTCCTCGACCGACACCTCCGACAGCAGCGTCACCTGCGGCACGCCGAGGCGCTCCGCCACCAGCGCCGGCACCACGCCCATCGTGCCGTCGGTGGAGGCCATGCCGGAGACCACCAGGTCGTAGCCGGCCTTCTCGATCGCCTTCGCCAGCACCAGCGAGGTACCGATCGCGTCGGTGCCGTGCAGGTCGTCGTCCTCGACGTGGACCGCCTTGTCCGCGCCCATCGACAGCGCCTTGCGCAGCGCGTCCTTCGCGTCCTCCGGACCCACCGTCAGGACGGTCACCTCGACGTCGTCGTCCGCGTTCTCCTTGATCTGCAGCGCCTGCTCGACCGCGTACTCGTCCAGCTCGGAGAGCAGACCGTCCACGTCGTCCCGGTCGACGGTCAGGTCATCGGCGAAGTGCCGGTCGCCAGTGGCGTCGGGCACGTACTTCACAGTGACAACGATCCTCAAGCTCACGCCGGCTCTCCTACTGCATCGTCTTTTCAGTGCTGCCTGCTTGCAAGGCAGCATAGGCGCCACAAGCGGCCGATCCCGATCGGGGCGATCCGCGCTCCGAGCGAAACATTACTCGCCAGTACACCCAGTTCATTCCCGCTAAGCAAGCGCTTTGAACTGTGACCTGTGCAACGCAGCGTAACCGGAACCGCCGAGCCTCGCGAGACCGGTCGGCAGCCGGTCAGTCGCGCAGGCCGCTGAAGCGCCCCTGGTGGTAGAGGAGCGGCCGTCCGGGACCCGTGGGATCGCCGAGGACAACCTCGGCCAGGACGATGCGGTGGTCGCCCGCGGGCACGCGCGCGACGACCCGGCAGACCAGCCAGGCCAGGACGTCGTCGAGGACGGGGACGCCCTCGGGCCCCTCGCGCCAGGCGGTGGGCGCGCCGAAGCGGTCGGCTCCGCTGCGGGCGAAGGTGGCCGCCAGCTCCTGCTGGTGCTCACCGAGTACGTGGACCCCGAGATGCTCGGTCCGGGATATCGCCGGCCAGCTGGACGCGCCGGTGCTGATGCCGAAGGACAGCAGCGGGGGCTCCGCGGAGACGGAGGTGAGCGAGGTCGCGGTGAAGCCGACCGGGCCCGCGTCGCCGCGGGCGGTGATCACCGCCACTCCGGCCGCGTGCCGCCGGAAGACGGAGCGCAGCAGGTCGGGAGAGGCGAGCTGGGGGGCGGTGAGGTCGGGTGTGGCCGTCAAGGGGCTGTCCTTCTGCGAGAAGTGGCCGTCGGGGTCCGTGGCTGCTCAGCAGCCCGGACAGCACGCGCTCGCGGTGCGGACGAGGTCGACGTGGACCCGCCCGTGGAGAAGGAGTTCTGACGGCATACGGTCAGGCTGACGATAGCTGGCCCGTGCAGTCAAGTACGTCCCGTCATGTGGGAGCCTCACCCAAGGCCTCAGCCACGACCTCACCCGCCGCCGCACCCGTCAGACCGCCTCGCCCAGCGCGGCGATGACGTCGGCCTTGCGGGGTTGGCCGGTGGCGCGCCGGACGACGCGGCCGTCGGCGTCGAGGACCAGCACGGTCGGCGTCTTGAGGATGTCGAGGTCGCGGACGAGCGCGAGGTGGGCCTCCGCGTCGATCTCGACATGGGTCACGCCCGGAACCAGGCCGGCCACCTCAGCGAGGATCCGCCGGGTGGCCCGGCAGGGCGCGCAGAAGGCGCTGGAGAACTGCACCAGGGTGGCTCGCTCCCCGAGTCGCTCACCCAGTTCGGCGGGGCCGAGCCGCTTGCCGTCGTCGCGTCCTCGCACGCGCACCCTCCCGCTCCGCCGCCGATGCAGCAAGCCGTACCCACTCGCCGCCGCGAGCACCGCAACGCACACCACCAGTCCGGTCATGACCTGCACAAGCGTTCACGAGACTGCAAAGATTCCCGTCTCCCGTCATCTTTTCCGCTGCGGAATGCTTGATTCATGGAAATCGATGTGAGGGGACCCCGGTTCGGGGCCACCGTGACGACCGTCGTCCTGGCGGTCGTGCTGGTCACCGGGAACGTGTGGCTGCTGGCCTGGCAGACGCTGGCGTTCGCACTGGGCGCGGCGGGCGGGGTGGGACGTTCGCCGTACGGCTGGCTGTTCCGCCGGTACGTGCGCCCGCGGCTCGGGCCGCCGAGCGAGCGGGAGGCGCCGGAGCCGCCGCGGTTCGCGCAGGCGGTGGGACTGGTCTTCGCGGGCGTGGGGCTGGTCGGTTACGGGCTGGGACCCGGTTGGCTGGGCCTCGCCGCGACGGGGGCCGCGCTCGCGGCGGCCTTCCTCAACGCCGCGTTCGGTACTGCCTGGGATGCGAGACGTATCTGCTGCTGCGGCGGGTGACGGTGCGCGCGGAGTGAGGGGGGCAGGACCACGAGGTCGACCAGTGGAGCGGGCGTGACGAGGATCTCGCCGCGCCCCGGCACTTAGGCTGGCCCCCGGGCCGTTATTCGGGCACGATCTGCCACAGGCCGTAAACCTACGGCAGCGTAACTTTCCGCCGGGACATCCCCTGCCCGGCAGAGAAGGAAGGGCTCACCCCGTCCATGGCAGAGCTTGTCTACCGTCCCGTCATCGGCCTCGCGCTCACCCTGTTCAAAGCGTGGGACCTGAAGATCGACTGCAAGGGGTCGGAGAACATCCCGCGCTCGGGCGGCGCTGTCCTGGTGAGCAATCACATCAGCTACCTCGACTTCATCTTCGACGGACTGGCGGCGCTCCCGCAGAAGCGCCTCGTCCGCTTCATGGCCAAGGAGTCCGTCTTCCGCCACCGGATCTCCGGCCCGCTGATGCGCGGGATGAAGCACATCCCGGTGGACCGCAACCAGGGCGAGGCGGCCTACGAGCACGCGCTGAACTCGCTGCGGTCCGGTGAGGTGGTGGGGGTCTTCCCCGAGGCCACGATCTCGCAGTCGTTCACGCTCAAGAGCTTCAAGTCGGGCGCCGCCCGCCTGGCCCAGGAGGCGGGCGTGCCGATGATCCCGATGGCGCTGTGGGGCACCCAGCGACTGTGGACCAAGGGCCACCCGCGCAACTTCAAGCGCAGCCACACCCCGATCACCATCCGCGTGGGCGAGCCGCTGGAGGCCTCGCGCGAGCAGTACGCCGGGGCGATCACCCGTCGTCTGCGCGGACGCGTCCAGGAGTTGCTGGAGGCCGCCCAGCGCGCTTACCCGGTGCGCCCCAAGGACGCCGACGACACCTGGTGGATGCCGGCCCATCTGGGCGGTACGGCCCCGACGCCGGAGCAGGTGCGGGAGTCGGAATCGCGCTGAGGCGCGCCGGTTCAGTCCGCGGACCGCGGCGCGTGCATCTCGATCCGCGCGCCCGGGCTGAACTTCTCGAGGAGTTCGGCGAGTTCGCCCGCTGCCGCCTCGACGTCGGCAACCGGCACCGGGGGCAGGCTCTCCAGGAGGAAGATCGCCGACGTGGTCGCCTCGGTGAGCCGGGTGCGCGGGCCCTGGCGCCAGTTCCAGCGGCGGCAGGTCACGCCCGCCTCGTCGCACCACACCACCTCCCCCGTGTCCGGGTGCTCGACGACCTCCTCACCGCCCGCCACGGTCACGAAGTCCTCGTCGCCCGCGGCCCGCACGAGGCGCATTCCGCCCTCGACGCGGTCGGCGTCCTCGCCGCCGACGGGGATCAGGTGGGCGACGCTGACGGCGTTGTAGAGGTCGACCAGCAGGTTGATGCGGGGCAGGCCGGCCCCGGACAGGGCCCTCTTCGCCAGCGCCTCCGCGGAGTTGCGGGTGCGTGACGGCTTGGAGCCGAACGCGGTGTAGACGGCGCGCCAGGCGGCCATGTGCGGGTCCTCGTGCGGCGGGCGTCCGTCCAGGCGTACGGCGAGACGGCGGGCCGCGTCGTCCAGGAAGGCCGCGCCGGCCTCCGTGCTCGGGCCGTTGACCAGGCCGTGCGCCTCGATCGCGACGTGGGTGAAGCCGGGCGCGAGGGCGCGCACCTCGTCCGACACGGTCAGCGTGAGGGTCATGGTCCTGGTCCGCCTTGCCTCAGAGTTCGGTGGGGAGGTTCCGCCACAGGGAGGGCCGGTCCGGCGCGGATCGCAGCGCGCCGAGCACGGCAGGGTGCGGTTCAGCGTACAGCACCGGGTAGTCCACCTCACTGCACTTCGGATCGGGGACCCAGGCCAGGCGTTCACCGTCCAGGGAGAACCGGGCGTCGACGCCCGGTTTGTTGCCGCGCGGGTCCTGCCGGTGCCAGGCGCCGTCGAGGCGGACGGCGACCAGGCCGTGGACGGCGTGCCCGCCGCCGTCGTCGTGCAGCAGCCGCTGGTAGCAGAGCGCGGTGGGGATGTCCTCGGCCCGCAGCAGGGCGGCCAGGGCGTGCGCCTTGGCGTAGCAGATGCCGGTGCGCTGTGCCATGACGTCGGAGGCGCGCCAGGTGACGCGCGGATCGCCGCTGTCGTCGGAGTGCGGGATGCCGTCGCGGACGAATTCGTAGGCGGCGCGCGCATAGGCATACGAATCCTCGACGCCTCCGGCGAGCCGTGCGGCGGCGCTCCGCACCACCGGGTGATGGTGATCGATGGCCTCGTCAGCGGCGAGATACGCGGACAGATCAGGGGCGTTCTGGATCATCTCCATGCCCGCAGAGCATAGAAATGCGATCACCCGAGAGTCAATGACGTTTCAGGCGACCGCATACCTATGCAACCATCCGTGCTAGCGGGCCATCTCCTCCTTGAGAGCCGCCAGGAAGGCGTCCACGTCCTCCTCGGTGGTGTCGAACGCGCACATCCAGCGCACCACGCCGGCCGCCTCGTCCCAGAAGTAGAAACGGAACCGCCGCTGCAGGCGCTCGGACACGTCGTGCGGGAGCCGGGCGAAGACGCCGTTGGCCTGCACGGGGTGGAGGATCTCCACGCCGTGCACCGCCCGCACGCCCTCGGCCAGGCGCTGCGCCATCTCGTTGGCGTGGCGGGCGTTGCGCAGCCACAGGTCCTTGGCGAACAGGGCCTCCAACTGCACCGACGCGAAACGCATCTTGGACGCCAGCTGCATCGACATCTTGCGCAGGTGCTTCATCCGCCGCACCGCGTCCTGCTCGATGACGACGACCGCCTCGCCGAACAGCGCGCCGTTCTTCGTGCCGCCCAGGGAGAGGATGTCGACGCCGACCGCGTTGGTGAAGGTCCGCAACGGCACGTCCAGACTGGCGGCGGCGTTGGCTATCCGGGAACCGTCCAGGTGCACCCTCATGCCGCGGGCGTGGGCGTGCTCGCAGATCGCGCGGATCTCCTGCGGCGTGTAGAGGGTGCCGAGTTCGGTGCTCTGGGTGATCGAGACGACCTGCGGCATGGCGCGGTGCTCGTCCTCCCAGCCGTACGCCTGCCGGTCGATCAGGTCGGGCGTGAGCTTGCCGTCGGGCGTGGGCACGGTGAGCAGCTTCAGGCCGCCCATGCGCTCGGGGGCGCCGCCCTCGTCGACGTTGATGTGCGCGCTCTCGGCGCAGATCACCGCGCCCCAGCGGTCGGTGACCGCCTGGAGCGCGACGACGTTGGCGCCGGTGCCGTTGAAGACCGGGAACGCCTCGGCGGTGGGCCCGAAGTGGCTGCGGACGATCCGCTGGAGGTTGTCGGTGTAGACGTCCTCGCCGTACGCCACCTGGTGCCCGCCGTTGGCCAGGGCCAGGGCGGCGAGCACCTCGGGGTGGGCGCCGGCGTAGTTGTCACTGGCGAAACCGCGGACCTCCGGATCGTGCCGGCGGCGCGCGTCGGTCTTCGGGGGGTTCACGGCTGCTCGGTCAGCCACAGACGCTTTCCGTTCACTTCGGCGGCGGGCTTGCTCCACACGTCGACGATGGCCTCGGCCAGGTCCTTGACGTCCGTGAAGCCCGCGAACTTCGCGTTGGGACGCTCGGCGCGCATCGCGTCGTGCACCAATGCCTTCACCACCAGGATCGCGGCCGCCGACGTCGGACCCCCGGCGCCCGCGGCCTTCTTGAAGGCGTCGGCCAGCGCCAGCGTCCACGCCTCGGCGGCGGCCTTGGCGGCGGCGTAGGAGGCGTTGCCCGCGGTCGGCTTGGAGGCGCCGGCCGCGCTGATCAGCAGATACCGCCCGCGGTCGCTGCGCTGCAGGCCGTCGTAGAAGGCCAGGGAGGTGTGCTGCACCGTGCGGATGAGCAGCAGTTCGAGGAAGTCCCAGTCGTCGAGGCTGGTCTTGACGAACGTCTCGCTGCCACGCCAGCCGCCGACCAGGTGGACCAGGCCGTCGACGCGTCCGAAGTCCTTCTCGATGTGCGCGGCCCATTCGCGGGTCGAATCCAGATCCAGCAGATCGACCGGCTCGCCGGTGACGGTGGCGCCGCCGGAGGCGTACCGGGCGGCGTCCACGGCCTCCGCCAGCCGCTCGGGATCGTTGTCCGCGCCGACGACGGTCGCACCCGCCTCGGCCAGCCGCAGCAGCGTCGCCCGCCCCGCGGGCCCGCCCGCACCGGCGACCGCGATCACCGCGCCGCCAAGAGCCCCGTTCCCCATGTTCTTCGCCTCCTGAGCAGTGTTCCGCTGTTGCTTGCCCGCTCGCCGGAGGGGCGCCGCAGTCGACGGCTGGGGCGCGACCGTGCTCGCACCCTCGCCGCTGCTGACGCGCCCCTCCGGCTCACTACGGACGGTGCGATCGCTCACGCGGCGATCCGCTCGGCACTCTCCGCCGTGATACCCCGGGTCGAGGAGATCACATTCTTCAGCTTCTTGGAGAGGGCCTCATAGAACATGCTCAGCGGAAACTCGTCCGGAAGCACGTCGTCGACGAGTTTCCGCGGCGGCCGGCTCAGGTCCAGGGCCTCAGGACCCTTGGCCCAGCGCGAGGCCGGGTGCGGGGCGAGGTAGGTGGAGACCAGCTCGTACCCGGCGAACCAGTGCACGAGCTTGGGGCGGTCGATGCCGTCGCGGTAGAGCTTCTCGATCTCGGCGCACAGCTGGTTGGTGACCTGCGGGGCGCGCTCCCAGTCGATCGACAGCCTGTTGTCGGTCCAGCGGACGACGTCGTGCCGGTGCAGGTAGGCGAAGAGCAGCTGGCCGCCGAGCCCGTCGTAGTTGCGGACGCGCTCGCCGGTGACCGGGAAGCGGAACATGCGGTCGAACAGCACCGCGTACTGCACGTCACGGGCCTGCGGGACGCCCTCGGCCTGCAGTTCGACGGCCTCCTTGAAGGAGGTGAGGTCGCAGCGCAGCTCCTCCAGGCCGTACATCCAGAACGGCTGGCGCTGCTTGATCATGAACGGGTCGAAGGGCAGGTCGCCGTGGCTGTGGGTGCGGTCGTGGATCATGTCCCACAGCACGAACGCCTCCTCGCAGCGCTTCTGGTCGTGGACCATCGCGGCGACGTCCTCGGGCAGCTCGAGACCGAGGATGTCGACGGCGGCCGCGGTGACGCGGCGGAAGCGGGCGGCCTCGCGGTCGCAGAAGATGGCGCCCCAGGTGAAGCGTTCCGGCGCCTCGCGCACGGCTATGGTCTCCGGGAAGAGCACGGCGGAGTTGGTGTCGTAGCCGGAGGTGAAGTCCTCGAACGTGATGCCGCAGAACAGCGGGTTGTCGTAGCGGGTGCGCTCCAGCTCGGCCAGCCAGTCCGGCCACACCATGCGCAGCACGACCGCCTCGAGGTTGCGGTCGGGGTTGCCGTTCTGCGTGTACATCGGGAAGACGACCAGGTGCTGCAGGCCGTCGACGCGGTTGGCGGCGGGCTGGAAGGCCAGCAGTGAGTCGAGGAAGTCGGGCACCTGGAAGCCGTCGACGATCCACCGGTCCAGGTCCTTGACCAGCGCCTCATGGTAGGCGCGGTCGTGCGGGAGCAGCGGGGAGAGCTCCTCGACCGCCGCGGCGACACGCCGTACGGCCGCCTCGGCGTCCGCGCGGCCGGGGGCGCCCTCGGCCTCGAAGTCGATCGACCCGTCCTTGGACTGCCATGGCCGGATCAGCTCCACGGCATCCTTGAGCACAGGCCACGCCGGGTGCTCGACCACCCTGGTCGCGGGAGGAACCTGCTCCTCCACAGCCGCCTGCACAAGAATTTCCGTCATGTCTCACCCTCCACGGGAGAACCTCGCGTACGAAGACCGTATACACATGAGGTTTCCCTCAGCAAGGGGAGCCTCAGCAAATTATCCTGCCCACCCCCCGCAGTCGCCGAACTTTTTCCTGTCAGGTGCCGTAAGCACGAAGATTCCGGGTACCCGAACCCCTCGGCCGACCCGGGACGGCGATCCCCTCGCCGACCGGGGTTCAACGCGGGGCGGGGCGGTTAGGCTGCGGATCTGCCCGCGCGGCCGCCCGTGCCGGCCCGGGCGGGCTCCGAGCCGCCGTCGACGGGAAGCGAGTCGAACGTTGAACTTCCTCACCATCGGTCACCGCGGAGTGATGGGTGTCGAACCCGAGAACACCCTCCGGTCCTTCGTCGCCGCCGAGCAGGCCGGCCTCGACGTCATCGAACTCGACCTCCACCTCAGCAGCGACGGCGCGCTCGTCGTCATGCACGACACCGACGTGGACCGCACGACCGACGGAAGCGGCCCGATCGCCGGGAAGACCCTCGCCGAGCTGCGCCTCCTGGACGCGGGCCGCGCGGAGCGCGTCCCCGTCCTCGAGGAGGTCCTGGACACGGTGACGACGCCGCTGCAGGCCGAGATCAAGGACGTACGGGCGGCACGGGCGCTGGCGGAGGTCATGCTCGACCGGGACCTGGTCCCCCGGGTGGAGGTGTCCTCGTTCCACGACGAGGCGATCGCCGAGATCGCCCGGCTGGTGCCCGGCGTGCGGACCGCGCTCATCGGCAGCCGCTACCACACCGGCATCGTGGAACGCGCCGTCGAGGCCGGCGCCGCGACCGTCTGCCTCAACATCCGCCGGCTGACGCTGGAGATCGTGGAGGCGGCCCGCAAGGCGGACATGCGGATCATCGGCTGGGTGGTGAACACCCAGGACCACCTGCGGCTCGCACGGGCCCTGGGACTGGACGGCGTGACCACCGACTTCCCGGAGATCAAACGCACCGGCCGCTTCACAGCCTGAGAGCCGGCTTCACGGCCGCAGGGCCGCGTTCACGGCCCGGGAGTCAGCCGAGTTCCTTGACCAGCAGCTCGAACTCCAGGTCGTCCCGCTGCGGGATGCCGAAGCGCTCGTCGCCGTACGGGAAGGGGGACGTCTTGCCCGTACGGCGGTAGCCGCGCCGCTCGTACCAGGCGATCAGGTCCTCGCGTACGGAGATGACGGTCATGTGCATCTCCTTCACGCCCCAGGTCTCGCGGGCCGTGCGCTCCGCCTCCGCGATGATCACCTTGCCGAGGCCCGCGCCCTGCAGCCGCGGGCTGACAGCGAACATCCCGAAGTAGGCGTGGTCGCCGCGGTGCTCGAGCTGGCAGCAGGCGACGGCGAGGCCGTCCCGTTCCACCGTCAGCAGCCTGCTGTCGGGCGACTCGATGACCTCGAGCACACCCTCGGGGTCGGTCCGCTGCCCCTGGAGGATGTCCGCCTCGGTGGTCCACCCGGCCCGGCTGGCGTCCCCGCGGTACGCCGACTCGATCAGCGCGACGAGCGCGTCCACGTCGGCGTCGGTGGCGTCACGGAAGGTCAGTCCGGCGGCGGACGCGGCGGTCGCGCCGGTCGCGGTGGTCGCGCTGGTCTCCATGGGGGCTTTCTCCGCTCTCGGGCACGGCTGGGCAGGAATGAGGGTATCCCTGCCGCTAGGCTCCCGGTGCATGGTGCACGTACTGAGCAGCCGGATCCTCCTGCGCCCCACCGACCCCGAGCGCTCCCGCGCCTTCTACGGCGATCAGTTGGGCCTGGCCGTCTACCGCGAGTTCGGCACCGGCCCGGACCGTGGCACGGTCTACTTCCTCGGCGGCGGCTTCCTGGAGGTCTCGGGGCGTTCCGAGACCCCGCCGTCGCCGCCCCCGCGGCTCTGGCTCCAGGTCGAGGACATGGGCGCGGCGCACGCGGAGCTGCGCGGCAAGGACGTGCAGATCGTGCGGCGCCCGGTGAAGGAGCCGTGGGGGCTGATCGAGATGTGGATCGCGGACCCGGACGGGACGCGGATCGTCCTGGTGGAGGTGCCGGCCGACCACCCGATCCGCTACCGGCCGGGCGTCTGAGTCGAGCCTCCGGGCGGGCCGACGAGGAGGGCTCCCCGGCGAAGGGAAGGCGAGGGCGGGGGCGGCTCAGGCGCGCAGGGCGTCCAGGCGGCCCTCCAGGCGGCCGAGCAGTTCGCCGAGGAGGCCGGCGAGTTCGCCTCTACCCCGCGGGTCGAGTACGGACAGCACGGCGGTCTCGTAGGCGAGCTGTTCGGGGAGGATGCCGTCGACCAGGTCGCGGCCGGCGTCCGTGAGGCGCACGTGGGCGACGCGGCGGTCGCGGGTGTCGCCGCGGCGCTCGACCAGTCCGCGCTCGGTCAGCTGCTTGAGGCGCTTGGTGACGGCGGCGCCGGAGGAGAAGGTCTCGCGGGCCAGTTCGCTGGGGGTCAGTTCGTGGCCGGTGCGGCGCAGCGCGCCCAGCAGGTCGAATTCGGCCCGGCTGAGTCCGGCCCGGCGCAGCGGAGCGTCCTCGGCCTGCTGCAGGAGCGCGGAACAGCGGTTGATGCGGCCGATGATCTCCATCGGGCCGGTGTCGAGCTCCGGATGGACGGCCCGCCACTGGCGGACCACCGCCGAGACGGTGTCGCCCCCGGTCGTGTCCCGTGCGCCCGCTGCCGTCCCCGTCATGGCCGAATGCCCTCCGTGCTCGTTGCCGTGTCCCCGTCCAGGTGCAGTCCCTGGCGTCGTACCGTCGCGGCGAGCGTACGGTGTCCGGCCTGCTCGGCGCGCACCACCCTCTCCTGGGGCAGCGCGCGCTGCCACCACTCGCCGGACGCGGCGTCGACCGTGGCGCGCAGGTCGGTCAGGGCCGCGGCGAGGGCGCGGCGGGCGGCCTCCAGGGCCGCGGGGGCGGGCGCCGGTTCCGCGAGGAGGCGGGCCGTGCGCTCGCGGGAGCGTTCGGCGGCGGCCAGGGCCGACTCGACCCGGTCGGCCACGCGCCGGTTGGTGACGGCCACCCCGGCGAGGAACCCGACCAGCGCGCCGACGACGGTGTCCGCCACCCGCTCGGTGATCAGCCGCCCCGGCTGCTGGAAGCCGGCGAACTCGGTGATGAGCAGCGCCATCGGGGTCACGCAGACGTTGCCGAGCCAGTAGTTGCGGCCGATCAGCGCCTCGGCGCCGAAGTTGAAGGCGAGGCAGCACAGCACCAGGGCCGCCTGCCCCAGGTGGGCCAGTGGGACGACGGCGGCGAACAGCAGGACGCCGGCCAGGTTGCCGACGACGCGCTGAACGGCCCTGCTGAAGGTGAGGGCGAGGTTCGCCTGGTAGAGCGAGGCGGCGGTGACCAGGGCCCAGTACGGGCGGCCGACGCCCAGGGCGAGGGAGGCGTAGCCGGCGAGGGCGCAGCCCAGGGCGCAGCGCGCGGCGATAGGGGCGAGCGGGCCGAGGTGGTGCCACCAGGCGCGGTGCGGCGCGGCCGGCGCGGCGTCCGTGCCGAGGACGTCGTCAGCATCGGCCTGCGCCGCGCCGGGCTGCGGGATGCGGCCGGTGCCGCGCAGGCCGCGGGCCCACTCGCGCAGCCGCCGCGGGTCGGTGTCGGCCGGGGCGGCGAGGGCGACCTCGGCGCGGACGACGAGCCGTTCGAGGGCGTGCCGGGTGTCCGTGGAGCGCGTGCCGAGGGTGAGGAGGGTGTGCCGGGCGGCCTGGACCGCGGCGGCCGCGGCGGCGCGGGTCCGGCCGTGCGGGTCCTCGCGGTGGCTCTCGGCGTAGGAGGCGGCGGCGATCAGGGCGTGGGCGGTGGCCCGGCGTTCCGGGCCGTGCGGACGCACCAGGGCGGGCGCCATGCCGACGGTCCAGGCCCAGGCGCCCGCCGCGAGGGCCAGCGCGAGGTGGCCGGGGACCTGGCCGAGGGTCTGCGGGGCGAAGAGGGAGGCGGAGGTGATGAAGGTGAGGATCACGTTGCCGGGCGGGCCGATGCGGGTCGCGTCGCACAGCGCCTTCTGCGCCGCGGCCAGCAGCGCGCCGACGGCCACCGGGACGACGGCGCCGGTCGTGACGGAGGCCGTGACCAGGGCGACGGCGAGGCCGCCGACCATGCCGAGGACCACCCAGGCCAGCGCCCGGGCCCGGGCGGCGTACGGGCGGTTGTGCGCGTAGAGCGCGCACAGGGATCCGGCCATCGTGTACATCGCCAGGTCGAGCCGGCCCAGCGCCAGCAGGAGCAGGTTGGGCGGCGCGACGGAGACGATCACGCTCAGGGCGGGCTTGAACCAGATGTCCGAGGGCCGGCCCACGCGTAGCACGCCGGCGAGCGGGAGGCGGCGCACGCGCGGGGTCGCGGAGGCAGGAGGCGCACTGATCATATCCACGAGATTAGCAGGTGTTTTACCTGTAAAGCATCCAGTGTGACCTGCCGTGCTCCGTCCGGTGCTCCCCGCATACACCCTTGCGCTCGCGTGCGCGCCGCGTCGTGAGGGCATCGACGCACTGTCCGACACCGTCGAGCGGGGAGGCGCGCGTGCACGGAGCGGCTTCGTACGGCTGGCTGCTGGTCGCGCTCTGTACGGCGACCGGCGCCTACTGCCTGCTGCGGATGCGCAGCACCGTCGAGGAGCAGCGCCGGGCCGCGGGCGGCGAGGCGCTGATGGGCTTCGGCATGGCGGCGATGGCCGTGCCCGCGGCCGCGTTCAGCCCTCCGGCGTGGACGTGGCCGGTCTACGCGGGCGTGTTCGGCGTGGCCGCGCTGCGCGCCCTGTGGGCGGCGCGGACCAGCGTGCACCATCTGCACCACCTGGTCGGCACCTCGGCCATGGCCTACATGGCGGTCGTGATGGCCACCTCCCCCGGGCACCACGCGGAACACGGCGCCTCGTCCGGGGTCCCGCTCGTGACGGGCGCGCTGCTGCTGTACTTCGCGGGCTACGTCCTGCGCTCCGGCGTCCGGCTGGTGCCCGTCGGCGCGGTCGGTGCCGCGGCGGGGTGGGGCGACCGGCCGGAGCTGTCGCGGGCGTGCCGGCTGTCGATGGGGATCGCCATGGTGGCGATGCTGCTCGCCCTGTGACCATTGCCGCACGTGCCGCGCGTGCCGCGCGGGCCTGTGTTGCGGGTCGTGGGGTAACCGGGATCCGAGGCGTCGTTCGCCTCCCGCCCCGGACGTCGACGAGGATCGCCCCATGCACACCCAGTCCGTCGACTCCCCGCCCCGTCCGCCGGCCCCGCGTACCGCCCTTCGCGCCGCGACCGTCCTCGCGCTGTGCTCGGCGTTGCTGCTGATCCTGGTCGCGGCCCGCTGGCGCCCGCTGACCGGGTTCGACGGGGACGTCTCCCGCACCACCCACCGCTGGGCGGTCGACGAACCCGGCGTGACCCACGTCTGCCGCATCCTGACCGACTGGGTCTGGGACCCGACGACGATGCGCCTGCTGGCCGCGGCCGTCGTGGTGTGGCTGGTGTGGCGGCGCTCGGCGTGGTGGACGGGGGTCTGGCTGGCGGCCGTCTGCGCGGTGGGCACCGTGCTGCAGCAGTCCCTCAAGGCCGCGGTGGACCGCCCGCGGCCGGTGTGGCGGGACCCGGTCGACTCCGCCCACTACGCGGCCTTCCCCTCGGGCCATGCCATGACCGCCACGGTCGTCTGCGGCCTCCTGCTGTGGCTGCTCCACCACTACGGCGTGGGCCGCGCCCTGTGGCGTACGGCGGTGACGGTCGCCGTGGTCTCGGTGGCCGGGGTGGGCCTGACCCGGGTGTGGCTGGGGGTGCACTGGCCGTCGGACGTGCTGGGCGGCTGGCTGCTGGGCGCGACGCTGGTGGCGCTGGCGGTGGCGGCGCACCGGCGGTGGCGGCCGTGAGGCCCGGCGACGGTCCCGGCGCGCCGTAGGATCCGCTCATGACCGCCGTGTTGTTCGACTTCTCCGGCACCCTGTTCCGTATCGAGTCCGCCGAGTCCTGGCTGCGCGCGGTCCTGGACGAGGCCGGGATCACGCCGGCGGAGCCGGAGGTGGCGCGGACGGCGCGGGCCCTGGAGGCGGCGGGGGCGCTGCCGGGCGGGCCGGCCCCGGTGCGGGTGCCCGCGGAGGCGGCCGGACTGTGGACGGTGCGCGATCGCAGCGCCGGGGAACACCGCGCCGCCTACACCGCGCTCGCCCGGCAGGTCCCGCTCCCCGAGCCGGAGCTGTACGACGCCCTCTACGACCGGCACATGACGCCGCAGGCGTGGAGCTGCTACCCCGACGCCCCCGAGGTGCTGCGCACGCTGCGCGAGCGCGGGATCGCCGTGGGCGTGGTCAGCAACATCGGCTGGGACCTGCGCCCGGTCTTCCGCGAGCACGGCCTCGACCGGTATGTGGACGCCTACGTCCTGTCGTACGAGCACGGCGTCCAGAAGCCCGATCCCCGGCTGTTCGCGACCGCCTGCGAGGCGCTGGGCGCCGACCCGGCCGCGACGCTGATGGTCGGCGACGACCGGCGGGCGGACGGCGGAGCGGCGGCCCTGGGGTGCCGGGTGCACTTCGTGGACCATCTGCCCGCCGGGCAGCGGCCGGACGGACTGCGGCCGGTACTGGACCTCGTGGGCTGAGCCCCGAGCCGCGTGGACGGAGCCCGGAGCCGCCCCGCGCTCCGGACGGTCCGGCGCCCGCGCGGCCGTCGGGTCGGGCCGGCGCTCCGGCCGCCCGACCTGACGGCCGCTGACGAATCAGCCGCCCGCCTGAGACGATCCCCCGCGTCGCCCCAGACGGACGGCAGCCCTGAACAGCCCTCTGGGGGCCGATGCGGACCAGCTGAGTATAGTTGGCTGGCAGCCAGTCAACGCAGGAGTCAAGCATGTCCCCGCGCAGCGCCTCGGTCAATGAAGAGTTGCGGAGACGTTCCCGGGAGCGGCTCCTGCAGGCGGCCGTCGAGCTGGTCGGAGAGCGCGGCTACGAGGCCACGACGCTCGCCGACATAGCGGACCGGGCGGGCTCGGCGCGCGGCCTGGTGTCGTACTACTTCCCGGGAAAGCGCCAGCTCGTGCAGTCCGCGGTGCACCGGCTGATGCACCGCACGCTGGAGGAGGGGCTGGAGCGCGAGCCGCGCACCGAGGACGGCCGTGAGCGGATGGCGCGGGCCATCGACGCGATCCTGGGACTGGCCCGGGACCGGCCGGTGCTGATGCGCCAGCACATGGCGGGGATGCTGCAGGCGGAGGGCTTCGTGCAGTGCCCGGAGCAGCAGCGCCTGGCCGAGCTGCTGCGGGACACGGCGGCCCGGCACGGGTCGCCGGACGTCGACGCGGACTATCCGATGCTGCGCTCGCTGCTCATGGGCGCCGTCTACGCGATGGTGCTGCCGAACGTGCCGATGCCGCCGGCGACCCTGCGCGCCGAGCTGTTCAAGCGCTACCGGCTGGACTGGGAGATGGGCTTCCCGCCGGACGCCGGGGCGGTGTCCGGCGAGACGTCGTGCGAGACGGACCTGTCGCGGTACTTCGCCACCGGCGAGCAGTCCGACGGTTAGCAGTCCGACGGCGAGCAGTCCGACGGTCAGCAGTCCGACGGCGAGCAGCGACGGCCGGACCGCAGGACGGGCGGGCCGGTCAGCGTCGCGTGTGACGTGGCGTCAGCAGGCCCGCGTCCCGGGCCCGGCCGATCAGCCGGAGCGAGGTGCGGCGGCTGTGGCCGGTCGCGCACATCACCGCCAGGACCGGATCGGCGCCCCGCGCCTGGGCCGCCCGGTACTCCCGTGCGACCAGCCACCGCTCCTCGATGCCGCGCGGCGCCGGGCGGGCCCGGCGCGCTCCGGAGGGCTCGCCCGGCGCGCAGAGCGGCTCGCCGTCCGCGCCGCACGCCTCGGCCAGCGGATCCTCCAGCCAGTCGGCGAGCACCGCGAGGTCGTCCAGGGACAGCGCCGGCTGCGCCTTCACGTCCTCGATGCACACGCCTCCGTCCCGGACCACGGCGAGCGCGTCGACCCGGGCGCCGTCGTCGAACGTCAGCCGGACCTCGAACCAGGCCGTCGTCACCGGGCCCTCGCTCTCCCGCAGCCTCCAGGCGGGCCGCACGGACACAGTGCCGTCCGTGGGGCGACGAGCGGAGAGATCAAGAAATGATGCGTTCAGCACATACGCAACGTAACCGCATCATCACTTAACGCAGGAACAGAACGCGCCGTCGCACCGCGCACGGCACCCTGCCGGCGGAGCACCCGGCGGAGCGCCGGCAGAGCACCGGCGGACCGACATCGGACCGGCGCCGGACCTGCGGGTCGGGACACCGGGCGGCAACAGGCCAGAAATCAACAAACTGTTCAAGCCGCATACGGTCTCGTGCTGTCCGGAATTCTCATTCCTCCTCGCCGCCGCTCTGGAGTGCCCATGACGACGACCGCTCCCCTCCATCCCGTCGACGAAGTACCACCCGCACGGCAGTTGGCCGCCTTCGGTCTGCAGCACGTGCTCGCGATGTACGCGGGCGCCGTCGCGGTTCCGCTGATCGTGGGCAGCGCGATGAAGCTGTCGCCCGCGGACCTGGCGTATCTGATCACCGCCGACCTGCTGGTGTGCGGCATCGCCACGCTCATCCAGTGTGTGGGCTTCTGGCGGTTCGGCGTGCGGCTGCCGATCATGCAGGGCTGCACGTTCGCGGCGGTGTCGCCGATGGTGCTCATCGGCACGACGGGTGGCGGGCTGCCCGCGGTCTACGGCTCCGTGATCGTCGCGGGGCTGGCGATCATGTTGCTGGCGCCGGTCTTCGGCAGGCTGCTGCGCTTCTTCCCGCCGCTGGTCACCGGCACCGTCATCCTGATCATCGGCATCTCGCTGCTGCCGGTCGCGGGCAACTGGGCCGCGGGCGGCGTCGGTTCGAAGGACTTCGGGGAGCCGAAGAACCTCGCCCTGGCCCTCTTCGTGCTGGTGGTGGTGCTGGGCGTGCAGCGGTTCGCGCCGGCGTTCCTGCGCCGGATCGCGGTGCTGACCGGCATCGCGGTGGGCCTGGTGGTGGCGGTGCCCTTCGGCTTCACGGACTTCGGCGCGGTCGCGGACGCCGACTGGGTCGGCGTCAGCACGCCGTTCCACTTCGGCATGCCCGCCTTCGAGGCGTCGGCGATCGTCTCCATGCTGGTGGTGGCGCTGGTGACGATGACCGAGACGACCGGGGACCTCATCGCGGTCGGCGAGCTGACGGGGCGTAAGGTGCAGCCGCGTTCGCTGTCCGACGGGCTGCGCGCCGACGGCCTGTCCACCGTCCTCGGCGGCGTCTTCAACACCTTCCCGTACACGGCGTACGCCCAGAACGTGGGCCTCGTCGGCATGACCCGGGTGCGCAGCCGCTGGGTCGTCGCCACGGCGGGCGGCATCCTGGTCCTGCTCGGCCTGCTGCCCAAGCTCGGCGCGGTGGTCGCGGCGATCCCGGCGCCGGTGCTGGGCGGCGCCGGCCTGGTGATGTTCGGGACGGTCGCGGCGAGCGGCCTGCGGACGCTGTCCGAGGTGGACTTCAAGGGCAACAGCAACCTGACGGTGGTGGCCGTCTCGGTGGCCATGGGCGTGCTGCCGGTCGGGGTGCCGACGGCGTACGAGAAGTTCCCGGACTGGTTCCAGACGGTCATGAACAGCGGGATCAGCGCGGGCTGCCTCACCGCGATCGTGCTGAACCTGCTCTTCAACCACCTTCCCGGGAAGGCAGGTCCGGCCCTCCCCGACCCCGTCGGCCTGCCGGTCGGCGGCGGGGAGGAGCCGGCCGGGCCGTCCCCGGAGGAGGCCGTCGGGGCGAAGGAGCCGCAGACGGCCGAGCCTCAGCTCGGTTCGTAGGTCCGCGGCCGAGCAGCCGGGTGCCGGCCGTCGGACGTACGGACGTCCGACGGCCGGCACCTGTGTCACCTCACCCGGCGGCGGCCGGCGTCGTGGCGGCGGGGCGGCCGGCCAGCCGCAGGACCGTCTCCTCCAGCCTCGGCAGGGCGCGTTGACCGGTGACGGCGAGCCCGATCGCCGCGAGCACACCGGCCCAGGCGAACGGGCCGAGGGGCGTGCAGCCGAACAGGTGACTCGCCCCCGGGACCTGCACCAGCGCGACCAGGGCGGCGGCGGAGCCGAGGGAGGTGGCGCGCACCAGCGGGCTGTCGCGGCGGTCGGCGAGGGTCTGGGCGAGCTGGGTGCCCACCAGCGCGCACAGCGCCATCGTCGTGGAGCGCCGCGCGGTGCCCGGTGTGAAGCGGCCGAACAGCCAGGCGGCCGTGGCCCCGAGACACGTCGTCAGGGCGCGGTGCCGGATCTGCTCCATCAGCGGGGTGCCGAGCATGGAGGTGCCGAGCGGATGCTCGGGGTCCTCATGGTCCTCGCGCGGGGTGACCGCCACGGCCATCGCCGGGAACAGGTCCGTGAACAGGTTCACCAGCAGCATCTGCCGGGTGGACAGCGGGGCGGAACGGCCGAGGACGGTGCCGAGGATGCCGAAGCCGATCTCGCCGGCGTTGCCGCCGATCAGGATCGCGATCGCGTCGGCGACGCTGTGCCACAGGGCGCGCCCCTCACGGACGGCCTCGACGAGCACTGTCAGGTCGTCTTCGGTCAGGACGATGTCGGCGGCGTTGCGGGCGGCGGCGGAGCCACGGGTGGTGAGGCCGACGCCGATGTCGGCGGTGCGGATGGCGGCCGCGTCGTTGGCGCCGTCGCCGACCATGCCGACCACCCGGCCGCCATCCCGCAGGGCCTCCACGACCTGGAGCTTCTGCTCGGGCGCCACCCGGGCCACGACGCCGGTGTCGCGCAGCATCCGGGCCCGCTCGGACCGGTCGGCGGCGGCCAGTTCGTCGCCGGTGACCACCTCGGTGTCCTCCGGCCAGCCCAGGTGGACGGCGATCGCCCGCGCGGTCTGCGGATGGTCGCCGGTCAGCATCACCGGCCGCACGTCCGCCTCGCGCAGCCCGCGCACGAGTTCGGTGGACGTGGCCCGCGGCACGTCGGCCAGCGCCACCAGCCCGGTGAACCGTAGCTGCTCCAGCGGTTGTCCGAGCACGTCCGGGTCCTTCTCGGCGTCGTCGAGGACGCGTTCGGCGACCGCCAGCACGCGCAGCCCGTCGCGGGCCAGCGCGTGGGCGGTGTCGGACGCCGTGCCGGCCAGGTCCGCGCACAGCGGCAGGACCGTCTCCGGGGCGCCCTTGACCACCAGCCGGCGCGTGCCGTCCGCGGCGTGCCCCACCGCGGCGGCGTAGCCCCGGCCGGCCTCGAACGCCAGGCCCTCGGTCTGCGTCCACTCCGGGTCCTCGCCGGCCGCGTCCAGAACCGCCCCGTCGGTGGCGTGCACGGGCCGGCCGGAGCCGCCGTTGAGGCGGGGGCAGGCGCGTGCCGCGGTCCGCAGCACGGTGTTGTCAGCCGCCTCCCGCGGGGAGTGCACGGTGCCGTCGGCGTCGGCCACCCGGACCAGGCGCAGCCGGTTCTCGGTGAGGGTGCCCGTCTTGTCGAAGCAGACGGTGTCCATCCGGCCCAGCGCCTCCAGCGTGCGCGGGGCCCGTACCAGGACGCCGCGCCGGCTGAGCCTGCGGGCGGCGGCCAGCTGCGCCACGGTGGCCACCAGCGGCAGCCCCTCGGGGACGGCGGCCACGGCCACCGCGACACCGCCGCTCACGGCCCGGCGGATGGGTGTGCCGCGCAGCAGCGACAGCCCGGTCACCGCGGCTCCGCCGGCCAGGGTCAGCGGCAGTGTCTTGCGGGTGATCTCCTGCAGGCGTGCCTGGACCCCGGCGGCCGGCGGGGTGCGGGCGGCGAGGTGGACGGCGCGGGCCGCCTCGGTGCGCTCGCCGGTCTCCACCACGACGGCCCGGGCGTGCCCGGCGACGACGGTGGTGCCTTCGAAGACCATGCACCGCCGGTCGGCCACGGCGGCGCGCGGGGTCGGCTCGGTCTGCTTGTCGACGGGCAGGGACTCGCCGGTGAGGGCCGACTCGTCGACCTCCAGGGCGTCCGCCCACAGCAGCCGCGCGTCGGCGGGCACGACGTCGTCCGCCTGCAGCGCGATCACGTCGCCGGGGTGGAGCTTGGCGGCGTCCACGGTGCGCGTCGCCCTTTCCTCGTCCTCCGGGGCGATGCGGGCCTTCTGTTTGTGTTCCGCGAACAGCCCGGACAGCGCGCGCTCGGCGCGCAGCCGCTGGACGCCGCCGACGAGGGCGTTCACATCGAGTGCGCCGACGACCAGCAGGGCGTCCGCGGCGGAGCCGAGGATCGCCTCGGCCGCCGAGCCGACGGCGAGGACGGGGGTGAGCGGGTCGTGGAGTTCGCTGCGTACCGCGCGGGCGAGCTGGAACGTCCACCGCGCCGGCGCCAGCGCGGGGACGCGGCCCGCGGCGCCGGCCGCGCGGCGCATCCGGGAGGCCGCGTCCTCGTAGGTGCCCGGCGGTTCCTCGTGGGTGTCCGCCAGCCTGCTCTCCACGTCCCCCGGGGACAGGGCGTGCCAGGCCACCCGGGGCCGGGGATGCGGGGCGCGGGCCACCGCCACGCCGAGGGCGGCCCGGGCGCCGCCGAGCAGGGCCACGGCGGCGCTCGCGTCGACGGGGATGTGCCGCAGCCCGGGGATGACGCGGCCGCGGCGACCGCGGCGGGCCTCGCCGATGGCCACCAGCAGCCCGGACAGGGCCGCGCCGGACTTGGCCAGGGTCTGCGACCGGTGGCCGACGGCGCGGGCGGCCGGCACCGCGGTCAGCAGCCGCCACACGTCCGGCAGGCCGCCGGGGGCGACCACGTCGGCGCCCCACACCACCGGGGCGTCCCCGTCCGCGAGCGCGACGGCCACGTCGCCGGCCAGCAGCCCCGACAACTCGTCGGCGGCTTCCGCCCGCTCCGGCCGGGCGACGGTCAGCACGCCGCCGCGCCGGCGCAGGACGTCCACCGCCTCGCGCAGCGGACGGTCGGCCGGTATCAGGTGGTCCGCGAGGGTGGTGAAATCCGCCAGCGCCGGGTCGTCCACCACCACGACGCGCAGTCCGGCGGTGCGGGCCGCGTCGAGGACTGCCTCGACCCACGGGTCGGCGCCCGCGCCCCGGCCGCGCAGAGCGCTGGGGTGCAGCAGCACCGACTCGGTCGTCTCCAGCTGCCCCAGCCGCTCGGTGTCCCGTACGAGGATGCCCGCGCGGGCGAGCATGCCGCCCAGGACGGCGTTGAAGGCGGAGGGGCCGTAGCGCGCGGCCTTGGGCGAGCCCGCGAGCACCGCCTCGGCGGTTTCCGTCACGTCGTGCTTGACCAGCAGCGTCGCCGCGGCACCCAGCAGGCTGCCGGTGCCCGCGTGGGTGGCGTACTCCTGAGCCGGGGAGCCGCGCAGGGGCGGGCGCGGGCAGGCGCCCGCCGGCACGCCGGGGCGGTCGGGAACGCACAGCCGGTCGTGCAGCGTGTCGAACGCGGCCGCCCGCGCCACGGTCTCGCCCAGCTGGCAGGCGCGCAGGGCGCCGTCCAACGCCAGGGCGGTGGGAGTCTGGCCCGCTCCGTGCGCGACAGCGTTCACGGAGGCCAGCAGCAGGTCCATGCGGGAACGGCCGTAACGCTCCCGCAGCAGACGGCGGAAGCGCGGGTTCTCGCGCAGCAGCGTCACCAGTGCCGTCACCAGGCGGGGCGAGGCAGGCAGGCGCAGGGCGTATCCGGCCAGCCCGGCGCCCATGCCGGCGGCGTCCGCCAGCAGGGCCGCCGCGGCGGTGCGCACTCCGGCCGGGTCGCCCGGGTGCGGGAACTCCTCCACCGCCTCGTCGTCCGCGCCCAGGCCGTGCTGTTCCGCGAGGTCGGTGGCCCGCTCCAGGACCCGGTCGGTCACGGCGTCCTCCCCGGCGGCCACCACCAGGCGGGCCAGTCCGCCGTCCCAGTAGGCGTAGGCGACGTCCGGCCGTTGGGCCAGGGCCTTCGCCACCCGCCGCGCCACCTGCGCCGTCCCGCCCGCCCGCCGCACGACGTCCGGATCGGCGGGCCGCAGCGCGAGGTGGGCACGCCGTCCGGAGCGCCAGTGGCGATGGCCGCCCGGCAGGGCGTTGCGGGCCACCCGGGTGACTCTGACGCCGGCGTCCGCGCCACGTACGCCCGCCCTGGCCGTTCCGGCCACCGCCCCGGCCACCGCCCCGGCGGCCGGCGCGGTGCCCTGCGCCAGCAGCCGGGGGCCCGCCAGCGCCAGGCCGGCCACGGCCGAGGGCATCCTCGGCAGTCCGAGCGCCATGGCGGGCCTCAGCCCTTGCCGCGGCCGCGCGGCGCGGTCGGGGCGGTCTCGGCGGCGGCCGCCTTGACCTTGGCCTTGGCCTTGGTCCCGGCCTTGGTCCCGCCGGCCCGCTTGGCGCGGGCCTTCGCGGCCGGCGTCTGGGACGGCTTCGGGGCCGAGGTGCCGGCGGGCAGCGTGGGCAGCTTGTCGGACGGCGTGGACGCCATCGCGGCCGCCCTGGGCGGGGCGGAGGGCGGGGGCGTCGGCACCGCGTGGGCCGGCGCGGGCGGCACCGCGGCACCCTCCGCCGTCTCCGCCATCTCCGCGCTCTCCGCCGCGGTCGGCTCGGAGACGCCGGGGGCCTCCGGGGCCTCGGGGGTCTCCCCCGCCGCTGCGGTCTCTGAGACCTCGGCTGCCTCGGGCGCCTCGGACGGTTCGGCCGCGGACGGCGCCCGGGCCGCCTCCCCGTCTTCAGGGCCGCGCTCTTCTTCGTGGCGCGGCTGGGTCAGCCAGGCCACCGCCGCTCCGGTGATCGCCACGGGCCACTCCACCACGCCCGCGATGCCGAGGACTCCGGCGCCGGTGTACACCGCCAGCCGCCGGCCCCGGGGTGTGATCTCCTCGACCTTGTCGAGCGTTCCTTGGGCCGCCCTTTCCAGCAGCCCGACGCCGGGCACCTTGCGCAGTACCGAAACGGTGGTGCGCAGTGGCTCCGGCAGGTCACTCGTCGACTTCTCCCCTGCCATGACGTCGTCGCCTCCCGAGCTGATCCGGATCGTGGGCCAGCCGAGTTCCCGGGATGCGCGACCCCATCCGTGCTGGTCGGAATTCCCTTGGCGACCGTGAAGCCGCGGCCGTCGGCCGCCGGTCCGGGCGGCGTCGGAGGGAGCGCTCACGGCACCGGACCGCCCCGGCCTGGGGGAGCGCTCCCACGCCTCCCTCCCGCGGACGACTCGGCGCCCTCCACCCCGGTACCGCGCCGGTACCGCCCCGGTTCCCGGCTCACCCCCGTTCCGACCAGGGACGGCCGAATGTGTTCCGCGCGAAGCGTTGACCAGAAAGCGCTTACCCCTTACGGTCCGTTCAACAGCGTGACCGACAGGTGCCCTACAGGGCCCCAAAGGCCACTCTGTCCGCGCGCGGCGTTCAACATGGCGAACATCGTTCACGTACTCGTCGATCAAGTCCTCTGAAAGGACGCACCCGCATGCGTACTCGCCCCCCACGTACACACGCGCAAAGGGTCTCACTGGTGACGGCCGCGGCGGCCGCCCTCGCGACGGCGGCCGTCCTCGCGCTGCCGCAGTCGGCCGGCGCGGCCGAGTCGTCGCCGATCGGCTACGGCGCCGGGACGACCGGCGGCGGCAGCGCCACGGCGGTCACCGTCTCGACGCTGGACGCCTTCAAGTCGGCCGTGAGCGGCAGCACGGCGAAGGTCGTGAAGGTCAACGGCACCATCTCGCTCAGCGGTCAGGTCGACGTCGGGTCCAACACCACGGTCCTGGGCGTCGGTTCGTCGTCCGGGTTCACCGGCGGCGGGCTGCGGCTGAAGAAGGCGACCAACGTCGTCGTCCGCAACCTGAACATCAGCAAGGCGGTCGGCACCGACGCGATCACCGTCCAGCAGTCGACCAAGGTGTGGATCGACCACAACACCCTGTCGTCCGACCTGGACCACGGCAAGGACTACTACGACGGCCTGCTCGACATCACGCACGCCTCGGACAACGTCACCGTGTCCTGGAACACCTTCAAGGACCACTACAAGGCCTCGCTCGTCGGCCACAGCGACAGCAACGCGAGCGAGGACACCGGGCACCTGCACGTGACGTACCACCACAACTGGTTCAACAACGTCAACTCGCGCACCCCCAGCCTGCGCTTCGGCACCGGTCACTTCTACGACAACTACGTCGTCGGAGCCTCGACCGCCTGCCACTCACGCATGGGCGCCCAGATGCTGGTCGAGAACAACGTCTTCCGCTCGACGCAGGTCGCGGTCACCACGAACCGGGACAGCGACCAGGACGGGTACGCCAACCTGCGCGGCAACGACCTCGGCGGAGCCGCCACCGAGATCTCGCAGGTCGGCACGTTCACCAGCCCGCCCTACAGCTACACCGCCGAGCCCGCGTCGAGCGTGGTGTCCTCGGTGACCTCCGGCGCGGGCGCCGGGAAGATCTGACCCGCGCTCAAGGATCCCCCGCCGGACCCCCTGCCGGATCCCCACCGGTCGACGTACCGGTCCACACCCCCCACCTGTCCACCCCCCAACTGGAAGAAGGCATAGGGACATGGCTTCACCAGCACCTGCACGCGCTCGCCGGCGCGCCCTGACCGGGGCACTGGCCGCCGTCGGACTCTCCGCTGTCATGATCATGGCAGAGGGGGCACTGACCCCGGCCGCCGCGGCCACCTGGCCCACCGCCAACGGCAGCCAGGCGGTCACCGCCACCATCCCGGTCTCCGGCACCAAGGACTACGGGATGAAGCGCCTCTACGGCAGCGGCGATCTCGGCACCGGCGGTCAGAGCGAGAGCCAGGACCCGATCCTGGAACTGGCTCCCGGCGCGGTACTGAAGAACGTCATCATCGGCGCGCCCGCCGCCGACGGCATCCACTGCTTGGGCAGCTGCACGCTGCAGAACGTGTGGTGGGAGGACGTCGGCGAGGACGCGGCGACGTTCCTGGGCTCGTCGTCGTCCAACGTGTACACCGTGTCCGGCGGTGGCGCGAAGGAGGCCAGCGACAAGGTGTTCCAGTTCAACGGCGCCGGGACGCTCAACGTCTCCAACTTCGCCGTGCAGAACTTCGGCAAGCTGGTTCGCTCGTGCGGCAACTGCTCCAAGCAGTACAAGCGGACCATCAACCTGAACACCATCGAGGCGACCTACAAGGGCAGCGCACTCGTCGGGATCAACACCAACTACGGCGACAGCGCGACCCTGAAGAAGATCACGATCATCGGGGACAGCAGCAAGAAGATCGTGCCCTGCCAGAAGTACATCGGCAACAACACGGGCGCGGAACCGCCCAAGAACGGCAGCGACGCCGACGGCACGTACTGCAAGTACTCGTCCTCGGACATCACCTACAAGTAGGCCCACGCCCCCACGGTGATCCCGGCCGTACGAAGCGCCCCCGCACGGCGCTTCGTACGGCCGTCTGTCATCACCCCGCGCGGACGGGTCCCCCTGGGGGCCTCACCGCCCCACCGACCGGGCGATCTCGCGCCGGTACTCGGCGTAGGCGGCGCGCAGGGCCGCGCCCGGCCAGTCCGCGGGGAGGAGTTCGGCGGGCAGCACGGGGTCGGCGAGCAGATGGCGGACGACCGCGGCGAAGGCGGTGAAGCGGTCGGCCGGGCCGTGCGCGCCGGGCAGGTGCGCGAGCAGGGCGCGGGCGGTGGCGGCCCAGGCGTCGAGCGGCCACAGCCGGGCCGCGAGCGCGGCCGCGGAACCTTCCGGGCGGGCGGTGAAGCGCTGGGCCACCGGCTCCAGGTCGTCCGGCACGGGCCGGCTCAGGTTGGCGGGGCGCAGCCACACGCCCTCCCGCAGCTCGGCCAGGCGCAGCTCGGCCAGGCGGGCGCGCAGGTCGGCGCGTTCGGCGGGGCCGCGGCCGGTGGCGGTGACGACCACCGTCTCCCAGTCGCCGTCCCACGGGCGCGTGCGGGGCCGCACCGCGTCGTCCTGGCGCCGCCGGCGCTCCAGCAGACGGTCGCTGAGCCGGTAGACGCCGTCGGTGCGCCGCAGGTCGCCGGCGGCCACCATGCGGCTGAGCGCGGCCCGCAGCGTGGAGCCGCCGACCCCGAAGGGTTCCACCGCGCGGACGAGGTCCTTGACCGCGAGCTGCGGGGGGTGCGCGCCCAGCAGCAGGCTCAGCACGACCGAGCGCGCGGACAGCGGCCGCAGTTCCACCTCGCCGGGCGGCACCGGCACGTTCATCCGCATGGGCACGTACTGTACGTGCCGGCTTTTGTTGCGTCATTGCTACAGCCGCAGAAAGGATGCAACATGACGGCATGGTCTCGATGCCCGCGCCACCGCAGCCGCAGCCGCCGTACGCCACCCACGACGTCACCAACCAGCCGCCGCCCCTGGCGCCGTACGACGCCGCCGAGGACGCCGCCCTGCTGGAGGGGCTGCACCGGGAGGGGGCGGGCTGGGCCGAGGAGGGCATCAGGCGGCTGGGGCTGCGCGCGGGCAGCGCCGAGGTGCAGGAGTGGGCCGAGTCGGCCAATGTCCACGAGCCGGTGCTGCGCACGCACGACCGGTACGGCAACCGCGTCGACGAGGTCGACTTCCATCCGAGCTGGCACCACCTGATGCGGGCCGCGGTGGCCGAGGGCCTGGCGGGCACGCCGTGGGCCGAGGACCGGCCCGGCGCCCATGTCGCCCGGACCGCCGGGGGCCTGGTGTGGGGGCACACCGACGCCGGGCACGGCTGTCCGACCTCGATGACGTACGCGGCCGTGCCCGCGCTGCGCGCGCAGCCGGACCTCGCGAAGGTCTACGAGCCCCTGCTGACCGGACGCGAGTACGAGCCCGGCCTGAGGGTGCCGACCGAGAAGCGGGGCCTGCTCGCGGGCATGGGGATGACGGAGAAGCAGGGCGGCTCCGACGTCCGTACGAACACCACCACGGCGACGCCGACCGCCGAGGAGGGCGTGTACACGCTGCGCGGGCACAAGTGGTTCACGTCGGCGCCGATGTGCGACGTCTTCCTGGTGCTGGCGCAGGCCCCGCAGGGGCTGTCCTGCTTCCTGGTGCCGCGCGTCCTGCCCGACGGCAGCCGCAACACCTTCCGCATCCAGCGGTTGAAGGACAAGCTGGGCAACCGGTCCAACGCCTCCTCCGAGCCCGAGTTCGACGGGACCGTCGCCTGGCTGGTCGGGCCCGAGGGCCGCGGCGTCAAGACGATCATCGAGATGGTCAACTGCACCCGCCTGGACTGCGTGATGATGTCGGCCGCGCTGATGCGCAAGACCCTGGTCGAGGCCGGCCATCACGCGCGCCACCGCAGCGCGTTCGGGGCGCGGCTGATCGACCAGCCGCTGATGCGCAACGTGCTGGCCGACCTGGCGCTGGAGTCGGAGGCCGCCACCACGCTCGCGCTGCGGCTGGCCGGGGCGGCCGACCGCGCGGTGCGCGGGGACGCGGAGGAGACCGCGTTCCGCAGGATCGCCACGGCCGTCGGCAAGTACTGGGTCACCAAACGGGGTCCGGCCTTCACGGCGGAGGCCCTGGAGTGCCTGGGCGGCAACGGCTACGTGGAGGAGTCGGGCATGCCCCGCCATTACCGCGAGGCGCCCCTGCTGTCGATCTGGGAGGGCTCGGGCAACGTCAACGCCCTCGACGTGCTGCGGGCGCTCCGGCGTGAACCGGCCACTGTCCAGGCCCTCTTCGGCGAACTGGCCCTGGCCCGGGGTGCGGACGCCCGGCTGGACGCCGCCGTCGCCCGGCTCGAAGGTCTGCTGGCCACGGGCTCCGAGGCCGGCGCGCGCCGGCTGGTGGAGCTCATGGCCCTGACGCTGCAGGCCGCCCTCCTGGTCAGGCACGCCCCGCCCGCCGTCGCCGACGCCTTCTGCGCGACCCGGCTGGGCGGCGACTGGGGACACGCCTTCGGCACACTGCCCGACGGGGCCGCGCTGGAGGCGATCCTGCGACGCTCGCTGCCGCAGGCGTTCTGTCGCCCCCGGCACGAGGGGCAGCGTTGCCCAGCTGAAAGGCACCGCCGCCCGGAACCGCCGCCGGGCGCGAAGCCCACCGCCCCCCGGCACGAGAGGCGCCCGTCACCCGGCGCGCACCGCGCGCGGCCGGAGGGCCCCGTCAGCTCGTCTTGCGTCCCCACAGGGGGCCGAAGCGCGCCCACTCGGCGTCCCACTGGTCCATCCGGCGGCGTTCCAGGCGGCCCCGCAGGACGCGGCCGCCGGCCAGCGGCACCACGGCGGCGCTCACGCCCACCAGGGCGCCGATCAGCGAGGCCCGCAGCCTGGCCTCCGAGACCGTGGTGGGCTCGGCCACCAGCCGGCCCCGCGCGTCGGTCCACACGCTGACGGTGCTGCCGGCGACGCTGCCGGGCCGCACCCGGACCCGGCCGGTGTGCGCCGAGCCGTCCGGAGTCGTCCAGCGCACCTTCCCCCACACCCGCTCGGGGTTCGCCGTGCCGGGGTGCGCGGGTGCCGCTCCGGGCGCCTTCTCCGCCAGCCGCGCCACGACCGGACGCCACTCCGCGCGCTCCCGGGCCAGCCCGTCCTCGACGGACCCGGTCGCCGTCAGACCGGCGAGCACCCCCGCCAGGACGGTGAGCACCCAGGTGCCGAGCACCGCCCAGGCCTCCACCACGTCGGCGCGGCGCCTGAGCGGGTTGCGCCGCCAGCGCCACAGCCACACCTTCGGACCACGCAACGCCATCGAAGGCACCCTCCTCATGAGCGCACGACCCTCCCCCGACCGCCATCCCATACGGGCGAGGTTCCCCGGATGCTCAGGCGAGTCCCCCGGCTCGGGGACCGCACACGCCCGCGGCCCGCGCGCACCCCGCCGCCGAAGGGCCCGCCGTCTGCCGTGTCGGGCCGGAATCACCGCCCCCACCTGCGACGACGCCATCGGGAGGGGTGACTGTCAGTGGCGGGGTGCAGACTGACCGTGGTGGAGAGAAAGACATCCCGGAGGTGATCGGCATGACCGAGGTACTGCTCGCTGTGGGCACACGAAAAGGCCTGTTCATCGGGCGCAGGCGGGGAGGCGCCTGGGAGTTCGACGACAGCCCCTGTTTCAACGCGCAGGCCGTCTACTCGGTGGCCATCGACACGCGCGGCGACCGTCCGCGGCTGCTGGCCGGCGCCGACAGCTCCCACTGGGGCCCGTCGGTGTTCCGCTCCGACGACCTGGGCCGCACCTGGACCGAGCCGTCCAGGCCGGCCGTCAAGTTCCCCAAGGACACCGGCGCCTCACTGGAGCGGGTCTGGCAGCTGCATCCGGCCGCCGCGGAGCCGGACGTGGTGTACGCGGGCACGGAACCGGCCGCGCTGTACCGCTCGGAGGACCGCGGGGAGAGCTTCGAACTGGTCCGTCCGCTGTGGGAGCACCCCACGCGGTCGCAGTGGGTGCCCGGCGGGGGCGGTGAGGGCCTGCACACCGTGCTCACCGACCCGCGCGACCCGCGGTCGGTGACGGTCGCCGTCTCGGCGGCCGGCGTGTTCCGCACCGGCGACGGCGGCGCGAGCTGGTCACCGTCCAACTCCGGTGTCTCGGCGGTGTTCCTGCCGGATCCGAACCCGGAGTTCGGCCAGTGCGTGCACAAGGTCGCGCGGGACGCGACGACCCCGGACCGCCTGTATCTGCAGAACCACTGGGGTGTGTACCGCAGCGACGACGCGGGCGGGCAGTGGACGGACATCGGCGAGGGCCTGCCGTCCACCTTCGGTTTCGCGGTCGCCGCCCACCCGAGCCGGGGCGACACGGCGTACGTGTTCCCGATCAACGCGGACTCCGACCGGGTGCCCGCCGGCCGCCGGTGCCGGGTCTTCCGCACCGCGGACGCGGGCAGGAGCTGGGAGCCCCTGTCGGCGGGCCTGCCGCAGGAGGACCACTACGGCACCGTGCTGCGCGACGCGATGTGCACCGACGACGCCGACCCCGCGGGCGTGTACTTCGGCAACCGCAACGGCGAGGTCTTCGCGTCGGCCGACGACGGCGACAGCTGGCGGCAGTTGGCGTCCCATCTGCCGGACGTGCTGTGCGTGCGGGCCGCGGTGGTGGGGTGAGCCGTCGGTGGGACCCGCGCTCCATTCGACGAGGTCCGGTCCTGATCGTCGGACAGGACCCTCATCCGGCACCGGGACACGCGGACATTGACACGACTCATCCCCCCGCCTTCACCGGCTGCCGCTCGGCGCTGCCGGTGAAGGCGGGTCCGGCGTGTCGGAGGAGGGCGTTGACTGCCGGGTTGCTGGTGTCCTTCCAGGCGAGGACGAGCAGGGCCGGGTTGGTGGCGTCCTCGATGGGGCGGGACAGCAGGTGTTCGTGGTGCGGGGCGGCCATCGACTCGGTCAACAGGGCGACGGCGAGACCGCGGGCGGCGAGATCGGCGACGGCGTTCGCGGCACTCGCCTGGAGCGTGATCGTCGGAGTGAGCCCCTGGGCGGCGCAGGCGTCGTCGAACGCGGCGCGCACCCCGGTGCCGGGCGGCATGGTCACGACCGGGTAGCCGACGACGTCACGCAGGGCCGACCGGGGCGACGCCGCCAGGGGGTGCCCGTGCGGGACAGCGACGACCAGCCGTTCGCTGACGACGGTCAGCGTCTGGAGGTCCTGTGGGATGGGTCCGGCCGTGCCGGCCAGGGCCAGGTCGATGCTTCCGGCACGCACAGCGTCGAGCAGCCGGTCGGAACGGTCCTCCAGGAGTGAGATCCCGACGCCGGGGTGCTCGTTGTGGAAGGCGGCCAGCGCGTCGAAGAGCGGCGTGACGGTGCACCCGACGACCATGCCCACCACCAGCCGCCCCCGGATCAGGCCAGTCACCTCGTCCACCGCCTGTCCGACGCCCTCGACGGCAGCGAGGGCGGCACGGGCGCGTCCCACGGCCGCTCGTCCGGCAACGCTCAGGGTGACGCGGCGGGAGGTGCGCTCGAAGAGGTCGGCACCCAGTTCCCGTTCGAGCCGGCGGATCTGCGCGCTCACGCCGGACTGACTGATGCCCACCCGGTCGGCGGCCCGGGTGAAGCTCTCCTCTTCGGCCACCGCCACCAAGTACTCCAACTGCCTCAGTTCCATGAGCAGAAATTCTAAATCGCATAATTTCCATCTGTTGGACTTCTGGTCTTTCGGTGACCACCATGGAGGAGTCACGTACGGAACCGAGGAGGATCCTGTGCCGGACCACGAGAAGGCCATGCGCCCCGAGGACATCACCCGCCTCTTCGTCGAGCGGGCCAATGCGGGCGACGCGGACGGTGTCGCCGCCCTCTACGAGGAAGACGCGGTACTGGCCTATCCGCCGGGCGAGCAGACGGTGGGCCGCGAGTCGATCCGCGCCCTGTGGGAGAAGGTGCTGTCCAGCGGGGCCGAGTTCGCCCCCGAGACGCCCCTGCCCACTCTGCTCAGCGGCGACCTCGCGCTCACCTCGACCCCGCCGAAGGACGGGGCAGGCGCCCGTGCCCAGGTCGTGCGGCGGCAGCCGGACGGAAGCTGGCTGCGCGTGCTGGACCAGCCGGAATTCGTCACGCCGACCGGCTGAGCGGACGGGCGGGGACGAGTGCGGAGACAAGCGACGGGAGGTGAGGCCCCCGGGCTGCGAGCAACCTGCCTGCGGTGCGCTCGCGAGGCCCGGGGGTCTTCTCGCGTGCACGGTGAGAGGCATGATGAGACATGGGGACTGGCCAACCCTGTGTGGGGGAACGCGAGCTGAGGGTGCGTCGGACGGGTGCGGCCGAGGACGCAACCATGGACAGTACGGTGGCACACACCGTCCGGTGGTTCCCGGCCCGGCACGACGCGCCGCGAGGACGACGTCCTCGCCCCCCGTTCACATCCTCATCGAGACCGGAGATGCACGGTGCGCCACAACGATGCCTCGTCCCACCCGGCCCAGTCGCCCCTGAACACCCCCGCCCCAGAGACACCCTTGACCCCGGAGACGCCCTTGACCGAGGAGACCCTCGTCGAGGTGGAGCGGTTACGGGACGCGAGCACGCCCCGCAGCGGCGGCGAGGACGACGAGCACGTCAAGGCGCTCGTCGGCGTGGAGGACCGGCTGCCGCCGATCATCGTGCACCGCCCCACCATGCGGGTCATCGACGGCATGCACCGGCTGCGCGCTGCCAAGCTGCGCGGAGCGCGGCGCATCCGGGCCCGGTACTTCGAGGGCGACGAGGCGGAGGCGTTCGTCCTCGCGGTGCGCACCAACGTCTCGCACGGTCTGCCGCTCTCCCTGGATGACCGCCGCGCCGCCGCGGCGCGCATCGTCGCCACCCATCCGCGCTGGTCCGACCGCCGGATAGCGGCCGCCACCGGCCTCGCCGCCCGCACGGTGGCCTCGCTGCGCCGGGAGGCCGGCGCCGACGAGACCGCCGAGGGCGCCCGGCGGATCGGCCAGGACGGCAAGGAGCGGCCGGTCAGCAGCGCCGAAGGACGACGCATCGCCGGGAAGCTGATCTCCGAGGATCCGGGGCTCTCCCTGCGCGCGGTGGCCCGGGAAGCCGGCATCTCACCGGAGACGGTGCGCGACGTACGCGGCCGGATCCTGCGCGGCGAGGACCCGGCGCCACCCAGGGGGACCGTGAACCGCTCCGACGTCGAGCCGGACCGGGCGAAGGCCAGGTCCGGCCGGGACGGGTGGACCCACCGCGCCCACGGTGTCCCCCGCGGGCCGGTGCCGCCCCGACGCGGCGCCCACCGCCGCAGCCTGCTCCGACGGCTGCGCAACGACCCGGCGCTGCGGCTCAGCGAAGCGGGCCGCGCCCTGCTCCGGCTGCTCGACGCCCAGGCGATCGGCGAGGACGGCTGGCGGCGGATCGCGGCGAGCGTGCCCCCGCACCGCAGGGAGATGACCGTGCAGGCAGCCCTCGGCTGCGCGCAGGTGTGGCAGGAGTTCGCCCAACGCCCGAGTCCCGAAGTCGAGTCGGGGGAGCAACCGAACGGTTGAGACGACACGTCCGGGGCGCGCTCGCGGTACCGCGCCCCGGACGTCTCCCCGCACCCCGGCTCGTCAGCTCCCGCTCCGCCGGCCCCGCACCGTCCCGTCGCGCATCGCGAGGCAGGCGAGCAGGCCGACGACGAGCATGCCCACTGGCAGCCACAGGGCGCCGGAGACGGCGTCGGCAACCGCCCCGGTGTCGGAGCCGTCTCCGGCGGAGGCCAATCGGCGCTGGAGCAGGACGCTCACCGCAGCGCTGCCGAAGACACTGCCCGCCTGGCGCGCGGTGTTGTAGACGCCGGACGCGGCACCCATCACCGGGCCGGGGATCTCGTGCGTCGCCACGTTGGCGAGAGGCGAGAACAGCGAGCCGGTGCCGACGCCGCACAGCGCGAGCGCCAGGACCCATGTCCACACCGGGGTCGCGGCCCGCGCCGTGAGGGCGAGGGCGGCGATGCCGGAGCCGAAGGCGAGGAACCCGCCCATCGCGACCCGCGCGCCGCTCACCCGGTCCGAGAGCCGGCCGGAGAACGGGCCCACGATGCCCGCCGCCACCGCAAGCGGCAGCGTGATCACGCCGAACAGGAACGGCGAGAAGCCGCGGGCCCCCTGGAGGTACAGCGTCAGCGGCAGATACAGACCGGTGAGGGCGAAGCCGACGGCGAGTCCGCCGACGCAGGCCGCGGAGAAGTCCCGGTGCTTGAAGAGCGACAGCGGGATCAGGGGCTGCCCGAAGAAGTGCTGTCGGACGACGAACGCCACCAGGAGGAGCGCACCGAGAGCGATCAGGTGGGCCACCGTCAGCGGGCCCGCCACCGTGGACCAGTGGTAGTACTCGCCGTTCTGCACGGCGAAGACCAGGGCGAGCAGGCCGAGGCAGGACAGCAGGGTGCCGAACACGTCGAACGTCTCCCGCTCGCCGCCCGGCGTGCCGCGTACTCCTCCGGGCACCAGGATCGCCGCGAGGAAGAGGCCGGCCACGCCGATCGGCACGTTCACCCAGAAGATCCACTCCCAGCCCGCGGTGTCCACGAACAGGCCGCCCAGCAGCGGGCCGACGGCTGTGGCGACGCCGCCGACAGCGGCCCAGACGCCGAGGGCCGCGCCGCGCCGGTCCGTCGGGAAGAGCTGCGCGATGAACGCCATCGTCTGCGGTGCCATGGTGGCCGCGCCGACGCCCTGGAGGGCCCGGCCGGCGATCAGCGGCGCCGGCCCGGTCGCGAGGCCGCAGAGAAGCGACGCGACGGTGAAGAGCACCAGCCCGGTCACGTACATCGGCCTGCGGCCGAGGCGGTCGCCGAGCCGGCCGGAGAGCAGCAGCGGGACGGCGTAGGCCAGCAGGTAGACGCTGTTGACCCAGCTCACCTGGTTGAGGTCGATGCCGAGGTCGGACATGAGCGCCGGAACGGCCACGTTGATGATGGTGGTGTCCATCATCAACAGGAAGAAACCGACGCACAGGGCGGCCAGGGCGGCCCAGGGCCGCGCCCCGTCCGGCTGGGGCGGACGGGGCGCGGAGGACGCGGCCCGGGTCGCCTCGGCACCGCCTGCGTGCTCGGCTCCTCACCGGCCGCCGCCGCCCGCACCGCCTCGACCAGCGGGGGCAGCCGCTCGGCGACCAGCCGGGGACCCATGCGGACGATCAGGGTGAGCCGCCCGGGCGCGCGCCCCGGGTCGAGCCGGGCGCACAGGTCGAGCACCTCGTCCGCGCTCGTCGTGGGACCCAACTTGCACGCGACGGGGTTGATGACCCCGGCGAGCAGTCGCACATGGGCACCGTCGGACTGCCGGGTGCGCTCTCCGATCCACGGCCAGTGCGTGGAGCCGAGCACCACACCCGGGTCGCCGTCCGGGCCGGCGACAGCGGGATCGGCGCCGTCCGCGAGGCGGAGCATGGACCGCTCGTAGTCGAGGAGCAGGGCCTCGTGGCTGGACCAGACCGGCGGGCCGGGGACCGCCCCGCTGTGGTCGTCCTCGCCCCAGCCCAGGTGGCGCATGGCTTCCCGGGCCGCGTGGTAACCGGTCAGCAGCCGCCAGGGGTTGGGCTCGCGGGCGGCGGCCTCGGGTGCCGGTTCGTTGACCATGTGCCCCCGGTAGACCGGCAGCGCCCGGTCGCCGACCTGCTCGGTGGGGGACGAACGGGGCTTGGCGAACTGGCCCGCGATCCGGCCGACACGGATCACCGGCAGACCGGTGTTCATCCGCACCATGCCCGCCAGGCTGTCGAGGAGTCCGGCCTTGCGGGCCACTTTCGCAGCGGTGCAGTCGGCGAAGTCCTCGGCGCAGTCGCCGGCCTGCACCACGTGGGCGCGGCCCGCCGCGACCTCCGCGAGCTGCCGCCGCAGCGTCAGCACGTCCGCGGTGCGCACCAGCGAGGGCCGGGCGCGCAGTTGTCTGCGGACGAAGGGCAGCCGGTCGTCGCCGTCCCACGGCGGCTGCTGCGCCGCCACGGCCGGGGCCGGGCGTAGCAGGGGATTCAAGGGCGTGTCGAGCACTCGTTGCACAGTCGTCTCCCGGTGTGAAAAGCGGGAAGGGAGCGGTACGCGGCCCCGGAGGCGCTCCGGCGTGGCCGGAACCCGCGGACACCGCGGACCCGGGGTCGCTTTCTCGTGGTCCTCGCGGTGCGGGGGTGTCTCGGCCCGGGGCAAGCGCCCCACGGGATGCAGGGGCCGCGGCCTCCTGTACGCAAGCACGACCCCCGCCGATGTTCAACTCGGCCTCTTTCGACGGCACTCGGCCGTCCAACCGGCGAGAGGCAGCGGTTGGACGGCGGGCCGCCACGGCGGACGGACGCCTGGACGGTATTCCCCTCCGGCGTGCCGCGTGGTCACACTGCGGGAGGTGGGAAGGAGAGTTCCCGGGACGCCTCTGGCCCGAATTCACCCGCCGACGCCCGACGACTCCCGAAGGTGGCGGAAGACCCATGCCCCGTACGGCGGACACGGTGGTGTTCGAACCGCCCGGCAGCATCGCCCTGCGTACTCTCGACATGCCTCCACCGGATCCTGGGGGGCTGCTGGTGCGCGTCACCCGGGCCGGCGTCTGCGGCACCGAGGCGCACATCCTGGCCGGAGGATTCCCGGCGCCCTTCGCCTTCGCCCTCGGCCATGAGGGAGTGGGCGTGGTGGAGGAGTGCACAGGGTCGGCCCGCGACTCGACCGGGCAGCCGGTGGCCGTCGGGGACACCGTCTACTGGACCCCCGCCCAACCCTGTCACCGCTGCCGCCGCTGCGTGCTGGAGAACGACGGGGCCAACTGCGAGAACGTCGTCCGCCCGCGTCCCCTCGAATCGCTCGGAGCGGCAACCTTCACCACCCACGCCCGGCTGTCCCCCGGCACCCAGTTCCACAAGGTCCCCGCGGGCACCCCGCAGGACTCGGTGATCGCCTTCGGCTGCGCTCTGCCGACCGCGCTGCACGGCCTCGCCCGGGCCGGCGGTGTCTCCCCGCGCGACGACGTGATCGTGCTCGGGGCGGGCCCGCTGGGCACTGCCACGGTTCTCGCCGCGCGGCTGGCCGGGGCGCGCCGGATCGTCGTGGTCGGCGGACGCCGGGCCCGCCTGGACGCGGCCTGCGGCTTCGGAGCCGACGCCGCTCTCTCCCGCGCCGGCACGACGACCGCCGAACGAGCCACCGCCGTCGACCGTCTGCTGGGAACGGGAGGCAGGCGCCTGGTGGTGGAGGCAGCCGGCCGGCTGCCGGCGTTCGAGGAAGGCCTGGAACTCCTCGGCCGCGACGACCGGCTCCTGGTGATGGGCCTGTGGGCGGGCCGAGGCAAGGTTCCGGTGGACCCCTTCCGCGTCAGCCGCCTGGGCCTGCGCGTCATCGGCAGCCAGCTCGCCCAGGCGGAGCACTACGCCGAAACCGTTCGTATCGCCACGGACCACCACGAGCGCTTCCCGATGGCGTCGTACATCTCCCACCGCCACCCCCTGACGGAAGCCGAGCAGGCGATCAAGGGCATCAGTGGTCCGACGGCGCTGAAGACGGTGCTGGAGCCGAACTCTTAGCCGCGCTCCCCCGCCCGCAGGAGGCGGGGCCCGTTCACCGGCGGCGGGACCGGGTCGATCCTGCCGGGAGTGGAGATCGAACGCGACCGGGCCCGCGCCGGACCTGGCGTCACGCCACGGGCCCATCAGCTGCCCGAGGCGTCCGATCGACGGTCGCGCAGCGGCGCGTCTGTCAGCGCCCTGACCTTCTCGGGGCGCACGCCCGGCGCGCACTCGACGAGGCGCAGGCCCTCGGCCGTCACATCGATGACCGCGAGGTCGGTGATGATGCGGTCGACGACTCCCTCGCCGGTGAGGGGGAGGGTGTTCTCGCGCAGAATCTTCGGCGTGCCGTCCTTGGCGATGTGTTCCATGAGGACGATGACCCGTCGAGCCCCGTGGACGAGGTCCATGGCCCCGCCCATCCCCTTGACGAGCTTGCCGGGAACGACCCAGTTGCTGAGGTCTCCCCGCTCGCTCACCTGCATCCCGCCGAGGATCGCCGCGTCGACCTTTCCGGAGCGGATCATGCCGAAGCTCGTCGCCGAGTCGAAGTAGCTCGCCCCGGCCGTCGTGGTCACGGTCTCCTTGCCGGCGTTGACGAGGTCGGCGTCCTCCTCCCCGTCGAACGGGTACGGGCCCAGGCCCAGGATGCCGTTCTCGGACTGGAGCACGATGTGGACGCCCTCGGGGACGTGCCCGGGGACGAGCGTCGGCAGTCCGATGCCCAGGTTGACGTAGTCAGCGTCCTTGAGCTCGACCGCGGCCCGGGCCGCCATCTCCTCGCGGGTCCACGCCATCACCGTGCTCCTTCGCCATGTCCCGTGGGACCGGAGGCGGAGCGGGGCCGCACCGTCCGCCGCTCGATGCCCTTGTCGGCAGCCTGCTCGCCCGTGAGGGGCAGCACCCGGTCGACGTGGATCCCCGGCAGGTGCACCAGGTCGGGGTCGATCTCCCCCACGTCGACGAGGTGCTCGACCTCGGCGACGGTCCGTCGCGCGGCCATGGCGCACAGGGGGTTGAAGTTGCGCGCGGCCTTGCGGAAGACGAGATTGCCGTGCCGGTCGCCCTTCCATGCCCGCACGAGGGAGACGTCGGGACGCAGCGCCTCCTCGCGGACGAAGGACCGCTCCGCTCCGTCCCACGCGAAGGTCTCGGTCGGTTTCGGTGCCGATGCGACCGCCACGGATCCGTCAGCGGCGTACCGGACCGGCAGCCCTCCGAGGGCCACCTGGGTGCCCACCCCGGTCCGGGTGTAGAACGCGGGGATGCCCGCGCCGCCGGCCCGCAGCCGCTCGGCGAGGGTCCCTTGCGGGGTGAGCTCGATCTCGACCTCGCCGTTCAGGTACTGCCGTTCGAGCTCCTTGTTCTCCCCGACGTAGGACGCGATGAGCCTGCGGATCTGGCGGTTCTCGAGGAGAAGGGAGTTGCCGATCCCGGGGAGGCCGCAGTTGTTCGACACGACGGTGAGGTCCCGGCATCCCCGGCGGGCGAGTGCCCTGAGGAGGAAGGCGGGGATGCCGCAGATCCCGAAGCCCCCGGTCGCGAGCATCATTCCGTCCACGACGTCCCGGACGGCCTCGTCGGCGCTGGTGACGACCTTGTCCACGACTCGCGCCTCACCGCAGCCGGGCGCGCTGGTCGAGCACGCGTTCCGGGGAAGCCGTCGGGGGAATGCTCGCCAGGAGGACGTCTGCCGCCGGTACGTCGGCTCCCTCGGTCCAGTGGTCGCCGGGCACCAGCCCGATGCCGGGCTCGCCGGCCGGGACCTGCACCGTGTCCTCGTCCCGGAGGGCGAGGGTCCATTCGAAGTGGCCGGCCACGTTCGTGAGCGAGGAGCAGGCGGAGAGCGTCTCGGGGGCGGCGACCTCGGCATCGCCCTCGGCGGCCCGGGCGTCGAGCAGGACCAGGGCGATCGGGAGAGTCCCCAGCTTCCCGAGCCACTGCGCGAGATACATCGACGCGCTGTCGGCCTGGTCCTCGTCGACGCCGTCGAGCGGACGGCCCGCGAGCGCGTGGGCCCGGGCCAGCCATCTCGCCGGGGAGGGCACGTCCAGGACGACCTGTCGTTTCGTCGCCTCGGCGAGAGTGCCGACCGTCGTGAGGACCCTGTCCACCCCGGAGTCGGCCCCGAGCAGGGTGCGCAGGGCGTGGCCGGTCCGGGACCGTGCCCCCATCTCCGTGACGAGCTCCGGCTCGATGGCCAGGTGTGCGCCGTAGAGGGCCTCGACGTCCACCCAGAGGGCGTCCGGGTCGAGGAGGGAGTGGACCTGGCCGACGTGACCGGCGAGGGCGGCGAGGTCGGTCCACGGGATCGGCGCTCCCTGGCGGATGACGGCCGCCGCGTAGGCGTCGGACTCGACGAGCAACGGCCTGGCGTTGCCGCTCGGGGGGTCCGCGGCGAGGGACTGGAGGGAAGAGGGCATGGTCGCTCCTGGCTGCTGGTGGATGGGAGGGGCGCCGGGGCCCGATGCGTGTCTCGGGCCCCGGCAACCGCCGGCTGCACGCTCAGGCGAGACGCCTGACGCTTTCCCCGTGCTTGTCCTCGAGCTGACGGACCCGCTCCTCGAGCTCGGCGATCTTGACCTCGCGGCGGTCCGGGATCATGACGATCGGGAGATCGCCCAGCGGTGCCGCCACTCGCTGCGGGCCGTCGATCGTGAAGACCGTCGCCGTGATGTCGTCGGTGTCGGAGCCCCACGAGCCGTAGTAGTGAAGGGCCTTCGGCGGCTCGGGCTTGACGAATTCGGCGCAGAACTCGGCATAGGGCCTGCCCCGCTCGAGCCGGGCCTTTCGGGCCGCGTCGCGCGCCGACTTCGTACCCTCGGCGTCGAGGCGGAACGTCTCCGGGTCGTAACGCACCCCGAAGATCTCCTCCGCGACCTTCTGGCTGATCCGGCCGAGTTCCGCGTCCTCGACGACCGACTCGGGGAGCCGCTCCAGCGGGTCGCCGTAACCACCGCCCGCACCCTGGCTGATCATGTAGAGCTCGCCGTCCTTGGCGATGTCGAACTGCAGCCCCATGTGGTAGGTCGAGTAGCGGCCGTCCTCGAAGGGACGCTCGTTCATGACCTTCTCGATCGACAGGTCGAACTTCTTGCTGTCCTGGCGGATGTGCTCGTAGACGTTGGTCCCCTTGACCATGGCGAGCGGGTACGTGCCGCAGCCGTAGCCGCCGTACATGCCGTAGACGGAGGAGAACTTCGCGCCCGACGTGACGGTCATGAATCCCCACTGCGGGGAGCCTTCGGCGGCGACGATCATCTCGTAGCCCATCCCGCCGTTGAACTTGCCGAAGCCCATGTTGTCGCGGACGAGTCGCTTGGACACGAGTTGCATGAAGGGGACCTCCTCCTCCATGACCTCCTGCTCGGCCGTGTCGGCCATCGCGCAGAAGAGGGGGGAGACCGCGTCCTCGCCGTCCCGGAACGGCTTGGCGCCGCCCGGCATGCCGTTGAGGTCCGCGCAGAGGTTGCCGACCATGTCGCCGTGCTGGGTGATCCCGCCCCACAGGAACGTGTTGATCTGGTTGAACCAGTTCGCTACGACGTTGCTGTACTTCTTCGGCGTGGAGAACGACATCCGGCTGTAGAGCGCCTGCATCGCCGAGAACCCGCGGAACGAGGCCTGCAGGGACTGTCCCATCGGCGCGTCGTAGGAGGCGTCGGCCCACGTGCCCTCGTCGGAGATGATCTCTATGCAGCTCATCGCCGAGGTGCAGCGCGGCAGGTCCGGCCACCAGAAGGCGAGGATCGCCTGCATGAACATCGACTTGACCGAGCAGAGCGGGCTGTTGATGGCGCGGTTGAGGATCTCCGGGCCCGTGCCGCGCAGGTCGATCGTCATCCGGTCGCCCTTGACCGTGACCTTGCAGGCGAACTTGATGAGGATGTTCTCCTTCAGGGTCGAGTCCATGAACTGGTCGAAGCGGTAGGTGCCGTCGGGCAGTTCGCCGATCCGCCGGCGCACCTCCGCGTCGACGTCCTCGACCGTGGTGCGCAGGGCCCCGACGAAGGCGTCCACCCCGACCTCGTCGATGATCTTGTCGACGCGCTCCATGATCTTGCGCACCGCGGTGATCTTCACCTTGAGGTCGGCGAGCTGGAGCTTGGGGTCGCGCACCGAGTGCTGGAGGAAGGTCAGCAGGTCACGACGGAGCTGCCCGCGTTCGACGATCTTGAACGGACTCATCCGCAGCCCGTCGTCGAAGGGCGTCTCGGACCCGGACGGCATGCCACCCGGCTCGCAGGCGCCGTTCTCGCCCTCGTGGATCGTCGCGGCGACCCAGGCGATGATCTCGCCGTCCCTGATGACCGGCATGATCATCGACTGGTCGGTGTTGTGGATGTTCCCGAACCGCGCGTCGTTGTGGATGAACCCGTCGCCCTCGTGTATGCCGACGGTCGGCTCGTCCTTCCAGTACTTCATGATGTACCGGATCGGGTGGTGGAGGATCGCGCTGAACGCGATGACGCCGTGGCAGGAGAGGTAGGAGACGTCTCCGGAGGAGGTGTAGATGGCGGTCGTGAGGTCGCCCCACTTCGCGCCCGGCGCCGCTCCCTGCGCCTCGCACATCTCGTAGCCCTCGTCGAGCGCGCCGGCGATCCGCTTGCGGATGCGCTCGACCTGGAGGCGGTCGACACCGGCCGCGATCGCCCGCTCCTCGTGAGCGGACCTCGACGCGATGCTGTGGTCGCGCATGATGTCCGGGTCCGGGCCGAGGAAGAGGGTCGTCTCGTCCATGAACTTGCCGACCCACTCCCGCTCCTGGGGAGTCAGGGTTCCCTGCTCCGCGGAGGCCGGGGTCGTCGACGGCCTGTCGTCGATGGTGGTCATGTCTGTGGCTCCTTCTGCTGCGCTTGCGCGGGTCGGGGTCAGTCCTGGAGGAACCAGACCGCGCCCTGGCGCGTCGGCTCGAGCCTCCAGCCAGGCTCGACGAGGTAGGTCGTGTTCTCCGTGGTGACGATGGCCGGACCGGGGATGACGTGCTCGTGGGTGAGCGCGCTCTGGTCGTGGACAGGCGTGTCGAGCGGTTCGTCGTGGCCGATGAAGACGACGTCGCGGCGGAACGCCTCGACCGGGACCGTCCGCTCTCCCCCCGCCTCGAGGGAGTCGAAGCCGACGATGTCTCCGTCGACGTAGGAGGCGACCCGGACGGTGTTGCACCGGATGCCGGCCTCCGGGGCCGCGCTCGACGCCCCGAAACGGTGGCTGTAGACGTCGCCGAAGATCTTGATCATGGCCAGGACGTCGCCCACGCCGGTCATGCGGGTGATGTCCTCCAGCGCGACCGCCTGGGTGAGCAGCTGGTTGCCGTAGCGCATGTCGAGTTCGAGCCGGTACTTCACGTCCTCGGCCGCGAAGCCCTGGCGGACGAGGTCCTCCCGCCCGCGCGCCTCGAGCTCCTCGACCACGGCGTTGAAGTCGTCGTAGCCGTCGTAGAGCTGTCGGGTCGTCGGGTTGTACAGCGTCACGTGGACGCCGCGCTCGTGGAAGTGGAGCTGCTTCATGTTCCCGGCGCCGCAGGCGGAGAACACCGAGGAGAACGGCGGGGCCAGTACCCGCTTGATCCCCGCGTGCCGGGCGATGCCGCACGCGTGGAGCGGCCCGTTGCCGCCGTAGGCCAGCATCGTGAAGTCCTCGGGCAGGTAGCCGCGGACCCGCAGCTCCTTGCCGATGCCGATCGCCATCTGCTCGTCCACCCCGTCCTTGATCGCCCGCGCGATGTCGAGGACGCTCATGTCGAGCGGTTCGCAGAGGGTCTCCTCGATGGCGAACCGGGAGCGCCTGGGGTTGAGCTTGATGTAGCCGTTCGCGTAGTTGTCCGGGTCGAGGTAGCCGAGGAGCAGGTCGGCGTCGGTCACGGTCGGGCGCAGACCGCCGCGGTCGTAGCAGGCGGGCCCGGGATTGGAGCCCGCGGACTGGGGGCCGATCCTGATCGAGTCGTGGATGCGGTCGTAGCTGGCGATCGAGCCGCCCCCGGCGCCGAGGGTGTCGAGGTGCACCATCGGCACCGAGACGAGCCAGCGGTCGATCGTCGGCAGGAAGTCGTAGTGCTTGACGCCCCCTTCGGGCACCAGGCCGATGTCGAACGACGTGCCGCCCATGTCGGTGGAGATGACGTGCCCGAGGCCGGTCTCGTTCGAGAGGTGCTCGGCCGCCCCGACGCCGGCGATCGGGCCGGAGTGGATCGTCTGGAGGGCGTCGGTCGAGTTCATCTGCGCCATGCCGCCGGAGTTGTGGATGACCAGCATCGGCTTGTCGTAGCCGGAGTCGCGCAGGTTGTTCGACAGCTGCGACAGCGCGTGGAACATGATCTCGTGGAGGAAGCCGTCGATGATCGTCGACGTCGCCCGGACGTACTCGCCCTTGCGGCCCGAGACCTGGTGGCCGAGGAGTACGGGGATGGCGCCGAGCTCGTGGGCCGGGAACTCCTCCAGGATGATCTCCTGGATCGCGAGTTCGTGGACGGGGTTCTCGGTCGCGTTGACGAGGGAGACGACGATCGCCTCCGCGCCCGCGTCGACGAGTTCGCGGACGACCGTGCGCACGTCCTCGGGGTCGAGGTCGGCGACGATCCTGCCCGCCGAGTTGATGCGCTCCTTGACCGAGCGGATCATGTGCCGGGGCACGATCGGTTCCGGCCGCTCGGCCGCCGGAAGGTTCTGCTGCATCGAGTAGTCGAGGCCCTCGCCGTAACCACGGCCCCGGGACAGCGGGATGGTGTCCTCGAATCCGTGGGTGACGATCGCGGCGACCTCGGGACCCTTGCGTTCGATGAGCGCGTTGGTGCCGAGGGTCGTCGCGTAGCGGACCGAGTCGACCTTCCTGAGGACGGTGCCGCGGTCGAGCCCGGCCCGCTTGCACGCCAGGTCGAGGGCCTCGTTGAAGCCGAGGGCGAGATTGTGGTGGGTGGTGAGGGCCTTCGCCTCGACGTACTTCTCGTCCCAGACGAAGAAGCAGTCGGTGAACGTGCCGCCGATGTCGACGGAAATCCGTTTCATGGGTGCTCCAGGTGGTTCGCGCCGCGAGGTGCGGGGTCAGCGGGTCAGCGGACGTGGCCGATCGCCCTGAGGGCGGCGGTGTGCTTCTGGGCGTCCTCACCGGGCCCGTAGACGTGGACCGCTTCGGGGTCCTCACCGCGCTCCTGCCACTGCTTGCGGAGCGCCGCGACGTCGATGAGCATGTCGACCGTCGGAGGGTGGCCGGGCGGGAGGTACTCGGCCTCGATCTGGGTGCCGCAGCCGGGGCAGTAGTACTCGAGGATCCGGCAGTACTCCGGGTCCGGGGAGAAGGTGAACTCGTACCGCTCGGGGTCGATGATCGGCTGGTGGATCTCGCGGGGGTCCCGGTCGTGGACGAGGGTGCCTTCCTTGTAGTTGCCGTGTGCGCTGCCCATGTCCTGGTCGCAGACGCGGCAGACCCAGCGCTCCGTGTCGAGGTCGATGACGAGGTATTCGGTCATGGGGACTCGCATGGGAGCCCTCCTTTTCAGGCTTTTCGGGCTTGGGTGACGCGGCGGTCAGAGGGTGTCGTGGAGGAGGAGATCGCCGGCCGAGGTGACCCGGAACGTCCAGCCGGGCAGGACTCGCGCGGTGAAGAAGGGGCCCTCGACGATGGCCGGGCCGGCGCCGGAGTCCCCGGGGCGGAGCTCGGCGAGGACATGGACCGGCACCTCGTCGACGCGGTCGACGGCGGACCGGACCGAGCGGGTCCCGGCGGACGGCGCCGGCCGGGCCTGGACCTCCTCGTCCGGCGCCAGTTCCGGGTGGGGCAGCGGCGCGGTGATGGTGAGCTGGAGGGAGACGCGGCCTTCCGGGTGGTCGACGGTGTCGCCGGGGCTGTAGGGGGCGCGCGACACCGGCGTCCCGTCCTCGTCCTCGACGCTCACCTGCCACGACGCCTCGCACTCGGCGAGCGCGTAGCCCTCCTGGAACATGTCGCGTCCGGCCCGGGCGAGGAGTTCGTCGTACGTCTTCCTCGTCGCCGCGGTCGTCGGCTCGGGCACGCCGGCCTCGTACGTCTTGCCGATGTCGGAGAAGGAGATGCCGAGCGCGGAGAAGACCGCTGCCGTGCGCGGGATCAGGACCTGCCTCACCCCGGCGGGCCGGGCGGCGCCGGTCGCGCTCATGGGTCCGGCCCCGCCGAACGCGGCCAGGGTCGAATTCTCCTGTACGAAGTGCCCGAACGCCGAGGACAGCGCCTCGAAGTAGGCCTGCTCCATCCGGATCAGCGCCTCCTCGAGAGTGATCCCGAGCGGGTTCGCGACGGTCTCGGTGATGACGGTCCGGGAGCGCGCGGGGTCGAGCCTGAACGTGCCGTCGAGGTACGTGTCCGGGTCGAGGACGCCGAGGAGCAGGTTGACGTCGGTGATCGTCGCCTGCTTGCCGCCGAAACCGAAGCAGGCCGGCCCGGGGGCGGCTCCGACGGACTGCGGACCGACGGTGATCCGCCCGTCCTCGACGGCGATGACGGAGGACCCCCCGACGCCCTTGGAGTGGACGTCGCTCATCGGGTACGAGATCGGGACACCCTTGATGGTGCCCCGCTCGTTCGCCGCGACCCGGGCGCCGGCGACGACACCGACGTCGGTCGTCGTGCCCCCGATGTCGATCATGAGGGTGTGCTCGAGCCCGTATGCGCGGGCCAGCGCTGCCGTGCCCTCCAGCCCGCCGCGGGGGCCGGAGGAGTAGGTCTTGAGCGCGACCGACTTGGCGACCCGTGAGGACGCGCCGTCGTTGCGGTAGACGAGGAGCGGGTTGGCGACCCGGTAGGACTTCAGGCGCCGCTCCGCGCCGTACAGGAATCGCTCCATCGTCGGGTGGAGGAAGGAGTTGAGGACGCACGACCAGGCCCGGCGGGCGGCGTTGCGGTCGCCGGCGAGGTCCCAGCTGTAGATGAGCGGGATGGATCCGAGCAGGTGACGGGGGAACTTGCGCAGGAGGACGGCCCTCAGCCGGCGCTCCTGCTCCGGGTCGCTCCCGGCGACGACGACGCGGGCGGCCCCGAGCGTCGTCAGCCGGTTGACCTTCTGGACCACGTCGAAGTCGACCGTCTCGTCGTCGGCGTCCATGCCGATCGTGAGGAGGCGGCCGCCGACGAGGCCCTCGAAGAGTTCCCGTTCGGGCTCCGTCGTCTGCATCGCCGACGCGAGGTCCGGCAGCGTCGTGAGGATGCCGATCATCGGGCCGCGACGCTCGACGAGTGCGTTCGTGCCCTGGGTGGTCGAGTACCGGATGTGCTGGGTCGCGTGCAGCAGCCGCTCGGTGTCGGGCGTGCCGTAGAGAGCCGCCGAGGCCTTCTCCACGCCGTTGAAGAGGCACTCGGAGAGGTCGTGGGGCGTGGTGAGCGTCTTGGTGAAGGTGAAGCCGGTTCCGTCCCAGACGCAGATGTCGGTGAGGGTCCCACCGTTGTCGATGTTGATGAGGGTGTCCATGCCACTCCTTGGGGCGCAGCGGATCCTCGGGAGCGACTCGGCCGCTGCCCGGACGGTCCCGGGTGCCTCGGCCTGGCCGTCGCCCTCGACGGTGAGGTCAACCGTGCTGGCGTCTCACGACCCGCGGCCGTCCCAAGTTGAGACACGCACACCGGTTGGATCGGGCCACCTGTCCAGGCATCATGAGGGCCGCACGCGTGAGAGCCGCACGCGTCGGCGGCCACGACGAGGAGGCCGGATGCCGGACAGAAACAGCAGGCTGCTGCGCATGGCGGCGGCCCGGGCGGATTTCCTGGAGTACGGGCGGCAGGGCGCCGCCGGCGTGCCGGACGTCCTCGCCGCTTCATGGGAGCGCAGCCGGCAGGCCGGCGTCGACATCGCCCGCCCGCTCACGGACTTCAGTGACGACATCGACACCGGCTCCCGCCTCGTGCGGTGCGCCGAGCCCGTCCTCGACCAGCTCGGCAGTGACACGGCCGACCTGCCGCTCGTCATCGCCCTCACCGACAACCAGGCCCGCGTGGTCCAGCGCCGGGACTCCTCCTCGTCGGTGGGGCGGCTGCTCGACCGGGTCGAGTTCGCCCCGGGGTTCAACTACGCCGAGGGGAAGATGGGCACCAACGGGGTCGGGACCGTCCTGGAGGCGGCGCAGGCCGTGTCCGTCGTCGGGCCCGAACACTTCACGGAGCAGCTGCAGATCTTCGCCTGCACCGGCGCGCCGATCATCGACCCGCTCACCGGACGGATCGAGGGCGTCCTCGACATCTCCACGCTGACCGGCGCGTGGAGCCCGCTCGTGCACACCCTCGTCAAGTCGGCGGCCAAGGACATCGGGCGCAACCTCCTCCTCGACCGGAGCCAGGCCCAGCAGGCCCTCTTCGAGACCTACCTGCGGGCCGACGCCCGCTCGACCCGGCAGGCGGTGTTCGCCTTCGCGGACTCGGTGTTCATGGCCAACGCCGCGGCCCAGGCCCTGTTCGACCCGGTCGAGCAGCTGGCGGTGAGGGAGCACGCGACCTTCCTCATGGCGCGCCGCGACCGCGTGAGCGAGACGATGACCCTCCGGTCCGGCCGGATCATCCAGATACGCGGGACCCGTATCGTCTCGGGCTCGGACACGGCGGGCATCGTCGTCATCGCGGAAGTCGTCACCGACGAGACGAGCCGTCCGAGGGTCCCCGTCCTCGGCGCGGGTTTCGCCGACCACGTACTCCCCCAGGTGGCCGTGGCAGGCGCGGGGACCAAGGGGCTCGTGGGCAACCTGCGCCGACCGCATGTTCCGATCGCGTCCGGCTCGTCCCCGGCGTGGGTTCGCGCCTGCTCGGAACTGCGCGACGCGCTCGCCGCGAAGACCCCGACGATCGTCCTCGGCGAGACCGGCACGGGCAAGTTCACCCTCGTCGCCGAGCTCTTCCACGCCGACCACCCCGGCGGACGCAGTGTCTGCGTCGACACCTCCCAGCTGCAGGCGGGTGCGGAGAGCGACCTCGACGCCCTGCTGGGCAGCACCCGGGAGCACACCCTGTGCATCGTCCGCAACATCGACCAGGCGAGCACGGAGGGCGTGGAAAGCATCGACGAGCTCTTCACGCTCATCGACGCGACGAAGGGTCCGGTCACCTTCGCCGCGACGGTGTCGGACTCGAACCTCGACTCCGACCTGCCGTTCCATGCCCTCCTCGGGCACTTCGAGGTCGCGGTGTCCGTCCCCCCGCTTCGGTGCCGTACCGAGGACCTCACGTTCATCGTCAACCGGGTCCTGGAGGAGATCGCCCCTGGGCGACGGGTACGGCTCTCGCCCGGGGCCCTGCGGACCATCAGCCAGTACACGTGGCCGCGCAACGTGTCGCAGCTGCGGGAGGCGCTGGTCCATGCGCTCCGTGCCCGCCCGGTGGGCGAGATCCAGGAGCAGGACCTGCCGAGTTACTGCCTGACCCGGTCGCGCAAGAACCTCACCCGGATCGAGGCCGCCGAGCGCGACGCGATCGTCGCGGCGCTGCGGGACACGGGCGGGAACCGGGTCGCCGCCGCGGCGCATCTCGGCATGTCGCGAAGCAGCCTGTACCGGAAGCTGCGAACGTACGGAATCACGGCCTGAGAGGCGCCGGGACTGTCCCACCTTGGGACATCCGGCCACCTCGCGCTCTCCCTACCGTCGGAGCATGGAAAGCCCGCAGACCTTCGCCGACCTCTGGGACCGGACCGTGCAGCACCACGCACACCGGCCCTTCCTCCTCTTCCGCGCCGACGACGGTGAGATCTCGGCCTGGACGTACGCCGAGTTCGACGCCGTCGTCGACCGCGTGGCGTCCCGGCTGTCGGCGTGCGGGGTGCGCGCGGGCAGTCCCGTGCATGTCGTCCTGCGCAACTGCCCGGCCTTCGTGGCCGTGTGGCTGGCGACGAGCCGGCTCGGCGCTTGGATGGTGCCCGTGGACCCCGCCTCGTCGGTACGGGACGTGGCCCGGCAGGTGGCGCGCACCCGCCCCGTCGTGACGGTGTGCGCCGCCGCGCGGCGCGCCATCGTGAGCGAGGGCGCCGACCGCCGCGTCCCCCACCTCCTCGCCCTCACCGAGACGGCCGCCGACCTGGCGCCCGGTTCCCCGCTCCTGGCGGCGGGCGGGCCCGGCGGCCGTCCGTCCGCACGACCGCGGCCCGGGGACCGCATCGCGGTCATGTTCACCTCCGGGACGACGTCGGAGCCGAAGGGGGTCGAGCTCACCCAGCGGAACTACCTCCATGCGGGCACGGTCATGGCGGACCTCGCGGGGCTCGCCCCGGAGGACCGCTGGTACGTCTGTCTGCCGCTGTTCCACGCCAACGCGCAGTACTACTGTTTCGCGTCGGCCGTCGCCGTCGGCGCCTCGGTCGGGCTGACCGCCCGGTTCACCGCGAGCAGGTGGCCGCACGAGGTCGCCGAGCTGGGCGCGACCCACGCGAGTCTCTTCGCCGCGCCCATCCGCATGATCCTGGCCCGACGGCGCGCCGACGCGCCGGCCCTCGCGCTGCGGCACGTGTGGTTCGCGCAGAACCTCGCCCAAGGGCAGTGGGCCGAACTGGCCGACCTCTGCGGCGTCGCGCCCCGGCAGATCTACGGGATGACCGAGACGCTGCCCGTCGTCACGGCCGACCGGCCCGACGCCCCGGACCCGGGCCGGATCGGCGCGGTGGTCCCGGGACGCCATGTCGCTCTCCTCGACCCGCTCACGAGCCGGCCCGTCCCGGACGGGGAACCGGGGGTGCTCACTCTGGCCGGACACCGAGGCCAGGACCTCTTCCAGGGCTACCTCGACAACCCGGCCGCGAACGCCCGGGCCTTCCCGGACCTCGACCTCCCCGTGCCCGAGGACGGGCAGGTGTGGTTCAGCACGGGGGACCTCGTCCGCCGTGACCCGGACGGCCGGCTCGTCTTCGTGGGCCGGGTCGACGACGTCATCAAGGTCGCCGGCGAGAACGTCTCCCTGACAGAGGTCGAGGCCGCTCTCGCCGAGGCTCCCGGGGTGCTGGAGGCCGCCGTCGTGGCCGTTCCCGACGCCGTCCGCGACCACGTCCCCGCCGCCTACGTCGTCCCGAGCGACCCGGAGCACCCACCGACCCGGGATCGGCTCGAGGCCTGGTCGGCCCTGCATCTCAGCCCTGCCTCCCGGCCCCGGACCTGGACCGTCGTCGACGCGCTGCCGCGCACCTCGGTCGGGAAGATTCGCCGCTTCCGCCTCGCCCCCGCGCCACAGTCCGAGTCCCAGGAGACGTCATGACCGTAGCCTCACCCCTCGTCGGCCGCGTCGGCATCGTCGGCGTGGCTCACACGCCGTTCGGCAAGCTGACGACGGAGACGGTGGCGAGCCTCGTGGAGCGGGTGACGACGGAGGCGCTGGCCGACGCGGGCGTGGAGCCCGAGGAGGTCGACGAGGTCTTCGTCGCGCAGTTCAACAGCGGACTCACGCCGTTCGCGTTCCCGTCCTCCCTCCCGCTCGGGGCGGCCGACGGGCTCTGGGGGCTGCCGATGACCCGGGTCGAGAACGCGTGCGCCTCCGGTTCCGCCGCCGTGCACCAGGGCATCCGGTCCGTCCTCTCCGGGCTCGCCGGGACCGTGCTCGTGGTGGGCGTCGAGAAGATGACCCATGCGAGCGGCGCGGACGTGTCCCGGGCTCTGCTCGGAGCCGACCCGCGGCTCGCCGGTACGGACGCTCCCGCGGGCTTCGCCGGCGTCTTCGCGGACGTCGCAGAGGCCTACGCCGAGCGGTACGCCGCATCCGACTGGCTCGGTGACGTCCTCGGTGCCATCGCCGCGAAGAACCACCGCAACGGGTGCTCGAATCCATGGGCGCAGCTGCGCAAAGACCTCGGCGTCGAGTTCTGCTCGACGGTCTCCGACGCGAACCCCGTGGTGGCCGGACGGCTTCGGCGTACCGATTGTTCACTCGTCAGCGACGGAGCCGCGGCCCTGGTGCTGCGCCGGGATCCGGCCGACCCGCTCGCGGTCGTCGCCGGGCTGGGGCACGCCAACGACCACCTCGACACCTCCCGGCGCGACGTCCTCGAGTTCGCGGCGGGCCGGCTCGCCGTCGAGCGAGCCCTCGGCATGGCCGGGATCGGCCTGGACGGCCTCGATCTCGCCGAGGTCCACGACTGCTTCACGATCGCCGAGCTCCTCGTCTACGAGATGCTCGGACTCACCCCGCGGGGACAGGGCCGTCGCGCCGTGGAAGAGGGCTGGGTGCACCGGGACGGCCGGCTGCCCGTCAACGTCTCCGGGGGCCTGAAGTCCAAGGGACACCCCATCGGGGCGACCGGGGTCTCGCAGCACGCGCTCGTGGCTCTGCAACTCTCCGGCAGGGCCGGTGACATGCAGCTCGACGGACCCCGGACCGGCCTGGTGCACAACATGGGCGGTCTCGCGGTCGCCAACTACGCGACGGTGCTCCGTGCCTAGCGGTCTTCGGCACCCGGCTTCGCCCGAGGCTCCGGCGCCGGCCGCCGCCCTCGGGCGCGCCGCGGTGTGCGGCGGCTGCGAGGGTGCCGGCCGGTGGCCCCCCTGTGGGCTACGGCAGTCGCCAGTCCACCGGCTGGGCGCCCTGCCGCAGCAGCAGATCGTTGGCCCGGCTGAACGGCCGCGAACCGAAGAAACCGCGGTCCGCCGACATCGGCGAGGGATGAGCGGACTCGATCGCCGGAAGGTCCCCGAGCAACGGCCGCAGGTTACGTGCGTCCCGCCCCCACAGGATGGACACCAGCGGCTTGCCGCGCCCGGCCAGCGCCCGGATCGCCTGCTCGGTGACCTCCTCCCAGCCCTTGCCGCGGTGCGCGCCCGGCTTGCGGGGGGCCGTGGTGAGCGCCCTGTTGAGCAGCAGCACGCCCTGCTGCGTCCACGGCGTCAGGTCCCCGTTCGAAGGCCTGGGCAGCCCCAGGTCGGTGTGCATCTCCCGGAAGATGTTCTCCAGGCTGCCGGGCAACGAGCGCACCTCAGGGGCCACCGCGAAACTCAGCCCGATCGCCATCCCCGGCGTCGGATAGGGATCCTGGCCCACGATGAGGACGCGTACGTCGTCGAAGGGCTGACGGAACGCCCGCAGGACGTTCGCACCGGATGGAAGGTAGGTACGGCCGGCCGCTATCTCGGCCCGGAGGAAGTCCCCCATCTCGGCGATACGTCCGGCCACAGGCTCAAGGGCCTTCGCCCAGCCCGCTTCAACAAGTTCATGCAGAGGTCGTGGTGCCACAGCGCGTCACCCTACTGGCACGCACCGGTGGTTCGCACAAACGCGGACGCCCTCACGCACGGACCCCGCCCTCGACGCTAGTCTTCCTCATCGTCGAGCGCGTCTCGCCTGTCCAGCGGATCGCGCAGCCGGTCACCGGGAAGGAGGGGAGCCCGTTGCAGCCAGCGGTCGAGCCACTCCGCCATGGTCATCGTGCCTGGTGACCACGGACCTGGGGCTGCCCCAGCCCTCCGACCGCGAGGGCGGGCAGCCGGTGGACCGGCGTCTGCGGTGAGCGGTCGTGGTCCGTCCGGCTTCCTCGCCGTCGACTCCGGGGGTTCGGGGCTGCGGGTCGTCGTGGGGACCGTGGACCGCGGGGAGCTCGGGCGGCGGGAGTCCCGCGAGCCGGTGCGCACCGGAGCCCGGGGCATCGATCCGGTCCACCTGATGGAACAACTGGCGCCCATGGTCCGGGACTTGACCGCCGACGCCGGGACCCCCGCCCTCGTGACGGCAGTCGTCGGCGCCGCCGGGCTCGCCACCCTGGGCGCCGGCCTGCGCGCGGAGCTGCCCGGCATGCTGGCGCGGGAGTTCGGCGTGCGGACGCTCGCGCTGGCCGCCGACGCGGTCACCGCGTACGTCGGCGCCCTCGGACCCCGGCCCGGCGCCGTGGTCGCCGCCGGCACCGGGCTGATCGCCATCGGCACGGACCTGACGCGCTGGCGGCGCGCGGACGGCTGGGGGCATCTGCTGGGCGACTGCGGCAGCGGCGCCTGGATCGGACGGGCCGGACTGGAGGCGGCGCTGCGCGCGTACGACGGCCGGCCCGGCGGGTCCGCCAGGCTGCTGGCCCGCGCCGAGGAGTCGTTCGGGCCCATGCCGGAGCTGCCGGGCAAGCTGTATCCGCGCCCGGACCGCCCCGCCGTCCTGGCCTCCTTCGCACCCCAGGTGGCCGCCTGCGCGGACGGCGACCCGGTCGCCGCGGACGTGCTGCGCGCTGCGGCCCGGCACATGGCGGACTCGGCGGCCGCCGTCTGCCCGGCCGGCGGCGAACCCCGAGTCGCCGTCACCGGCGGCCTGTTCAACATCGGGGACGCTCTTCTCGTACCGCTGCGGGAGGAGTTGTCGACGCTGCTGCCGCACGCACGCCAGGTGCCCGCCGCGGGCGATCCGCTGCGGGGCTGCGTACGGATCGCGACGGACCTGGCGGCCGACGCGCTCCGGCTGCCGGGCGACGAGGCGCTGTTGTCCGTGGTGACCGCAAAGGGAGACTGATCCCCTTGGTATGCAATCCGCCTGTTTCGTACGGGGATCGATGGTGATCTGCACGTAAGTCATCAGACAAAACCGGACGGATACCGCTCACCTGCACCCTCCCCGAACAGAGGAGCCCAGGAAGCCAGTAACATGCGGCGCCATGAGCTCCCCCACTGGGCCCGCGTCCGGCCTGCCAGTACGAATGCCGCGCCCCCGCCAGCCCGGGCGGCACCGTCGCCCCGAACCCGTGGCGGCTCCCGAGGGCGCGCCCGCGCTCGTCCTCGCGGTTCCGGGCACGCCCGGCACCGCCACCCGCGGCCTCGCCGAGGAGGTCGTGAGCATCGCCCGCTCCGAACTGCCCGGCCTGGACGCCAGGATCGGCTACCTGGACGGGGACGACGCGGACTTCCCGACGCTCCAGGCCGTGCTTTCGCACGCCGGCGAGGAGCGCACGGCCCGCTACGCGCAGGCCAAGGCCGCCGGTGCGGACGTCAAGGAGCCCGACGGCCCCGTCGCCGTCGTGGTGCCGCTGCTCGCCGGACCGGACAGCGCGCTGCTGCGCCGGATCCGCCAGGCCGTGATGGAAAGCCGGGTCGCGGCCGACCTGACCGACGTGCTGGGCCCGCACCCGCTGCTGGCCGAGGGGCTGCACGTGCGCCTGTCCGAGGCCGGTCTGGCACGCGCCGACCGCGCCCGCCTGTTCACCGTGGCGACGGCGGCGGACGGCATCATCCTGGCGTCCGTCGGCGGCGACGAGGCCGTGCAGGCGGCCGGGATCACCGGCATGCTGCTCGCCGCGCGCCTGGCCGTGCCGGTGATGGCGGCGGCCCTGGACCAGGAAGGTTCGATCGCCGACGTCGCCGAGCAGCTCCGGTCCTCGGGCTCGCAGCAGCTGGCGCTCGCCCCGTACCTGATAGGGCCGGAGATCGACGCGAGCCTGATCGAGGAGGCCGCCAAGGAGGTGGGCTGCTCCGCCGCCGAGGCGCTCGGCCCGTACCCGGCGATCGGCAAGCTGGCCCTCGCCAAGTACACGTCCGCGCTGGGCATCGCCCCGCAGCAGCCGCAGGGCACGCCGGTCCGCTGACCCGCACGTCACGGCCGTGGGAAAGACCGGAAGGGCCCGCTCCGCGTCAGGAGCGGGCCCTTCGGCGTCGGTGGCCGGCACCGGGCGGAGCAGCGGGGGCAGACCGCGGGCCGGGCGGGCGGCCGAAGCGGGCGGGCGACCCAAGCGGGCGGACGGCCCAAGCGGGCGGGCGACCCGAGTGGCGGGCGACCGCACCTTGACGATCGGCCGGACCTCGACAGCCGGGCTCCCGAAGTCCGGCCGGCCCCCCGTAAGGGCGGCGGACCGCTCAGCCGAAGACCACGCAGGACGCGGCCGGCACCTCCAGTGAGCCCCGCCGGTGCGGCAGGCCGGTGGCCGGGTCGACGGCGAACCAGGCGATACGGCCGGAGTGCTCGTTCGCGACGTACAGGAATCCGGCGTGCTCGGTGAGCGCCCGCGGCCAGCGGCCGCCGCAGGGCACCGTCCCGAGCAGCCGCAGCCGCCCCTCGTCGACGGCGAACGCGGACAGGACGTCCTCGCCGCGCGTGGCGGTCCACAGGAAGCGGCCGTCGGGGGAGACGGCGATGCCCGAGGGGTAGGCGTCCCCGGCGGGCGCGGCGGGCAGCACCTGCGTCTCGGTCAGCGGCTCGACCGAGCCGGCCGCGGCGTCCCAGCGGCAGGCGGTGACGGTGGGCGTGAGCTCGTTGACGACGTAGGCGTGCTCGCCGTCCGGATGGAAGGCCAGGTGGCGCGGTCCGGAGCCGGGGCGCAGGGCGATCTCCCGGTGCACTTCGAGGCGGCCGTCGCGCAGGGCGCACACGCGCACGGAGTCCGTGCCGAGGTCGACGCTGACGGCCCACCGCCCGCTCGGGTCGGGCTGCACCTGGTGCGCGTGCGGGCCCTGCTGACGGTGGACGTGCGGGCCCGAGCCGGTGTGCCGGAGCACCCCGGACGCCGCCGGCGCGAGAGTGCCGTCGGCGCGCACCGGAACCGCGCTGACGCTGCCGGAACCGTAGTTGGCGGTCAGGAGGTGACCGGCGAAGAGGCTGAGGTGCGTCGGCCCGCTCCCGTCGACGGGCACCGGCGGACCGGCCTCTTCCAGCCGGTCGCCCCTCACCCGGTACGCGGCCACCGCGCCGCGGGTGGTCTCGCTCACGGCGTACAGCGTCTCCCCGCCGGGCGCCACCACCAGGTACGAGGGGTCGGGCAGACCGGCCGTACTGCTCAGGAAGGTCAGCGCGCCGGTGTCCGGGGCCACGGCCGCCGTCACGATCCCCGGGCCTCCGCCCGCCGTGAACGACCCGATGAACGCCCGCCGCGCGCTGCCGCCTGCCACCACTGTGTCCCCTCATCGGTCCCGTGCCGTCCGGGGTGACGGTAGCAGCAGCCGACCAGCTCAGGTCTAGACCACATGGTCTGACATCCTGGCCCCATGAGCGGCCTGGGCGGCGTATCGGTCATCTTCGACCTCGACGGAACGCTGGTGGACAGCGAGCCGAACTACTACGAGGCGTCGCGCCGACTGCTGGCCGCGCACGGCGTCCCCGGCTTCACCTGGGAGGACCACGAGCGGTACGTCGGCCTCAGCACGTGGGAGACGCTCGGGCTGCTGCGGACGCGGTACGGCATCCGCGCGCCCCGCGCCGGACTGCTCGACGAGCTGAACGACCGCTACCTGGAGCTGGCCCGCCTCTCCACGCCCGCCTACCCGGAGATGCGCACGTTCGTGAAGCTGCTCGCCGGCGAGGGCGTTCCGATGGCCGTGGCCTCGGGGTCCTCGCCGGGCGCGATCGAGGCGGTGCTGGCCGGCACCGGACTGGACGCCTGGCTGCGCACCGTCGTGTCGGCCGACGAGGTCGCCCGCGGCAAGCCCGCGCCGGACGTGTTCCTGGAGGCGGCCCGGCGGCTCGGCGCTCCCCCGGCCGACTGCGTGGTCGTGGAGGACGCCGCCCCCGGCGTCGCCGCCGCGCACGCCGCCGGGATGCGCTGCGTCGCGGTGCCCTACCTCGCCGCGCAGGCCGACGCCCCGGAGTTCGCCACCGCGGGACTGCTGTTGCGGGGCGGCCAGTCGGAGTTCACGGCGCAGGGGGCGTACGAGTGGCTGACCCGGTCCGTTTCGTCCTCCTGACCTGGTACTTGAGCCCCGGGACCGCATTGACGTGGGCATCCCGGTCACTGAGCATGGCGGGGCCGGTCGATGATGTCCGTGTCCTGGAGGACGCTCATGGGTCCTGCCGCCTTGCTCGTCGCCAACCGCGGGGAGGTCGCCGTGCGCGTCCTCAGGGCCGCGGCGGAGGCCGGGCTGCGCACCGTCGCGGTGTACGCCGACGGCGACGACGCGCACACGCACGCGGCCGACCCAGGGGCTGCAGAACCACCGCAAGACCGACCGGATGCTGGAGCTCGCCGAGGAGCGGCGGCTGCCCGTGGTGCTGTTCGCCGAGGGCGGCGGGGGGCGGCCCGGGGACACCGACACCACGGCCGTGGCCGGTCTGGACGTGACCACCTTCCAGCGGATGGGCCGGCTCAGCGGGCTGGTCCCGCTGGTCGGCATCGCCTCCGGGCGGTGCTTCGCGGGCAACGCGGCGCTGCTCGGCTGCTGCGACGTCGTCATCGCCACCCCGGAGGCGACGATCGGGATGGGCGGACCCGCGATGATCGAGGGCGGCGGCCTCGGCGTGTACCGGCCGGAGGAGGGCGGGCCGCTGTCGGTGCAGGTGCCGAACGGGGTCGTGGACATCGCCGTCGCCGACGAGGCGGAGGCCGTGCGGGTGGCACGGCGGTACCTGTCGTACTCCCGGGGCGTGCGGGAGGACCGGGAGGACTGGGAGGCGCCGGACCGGCGGCTGCTGCAGCACGTGGTGCCGGAGAACCGGCGCCGGGCGTACGACGTGCGGGCGGCCGTCACCGGGCTCGCGGACGTGGACTCGGTGCTGGAGCTGCGGCCGGAGTTCGGCGTCGGCGTGCTCACCTGCCTGGTGCGCGTCGAGGGGCGTCCGCTGGGTCTGCTGGCCAGCAATCCGGAGCATCTGGGCGGGGCGATCGACCGGGACGCGGCCGACAAGGCGGCGCGTTTCCTGCAGTTGTGCGACGCGTTCGGGCTGCCGGTCGTCTCGCTGTGCGACACCCCCGGCTTCACGGTCGGGCCGGCCGCCGAACGCACGGCGACCGTGCGGCACTTCGCCCGCCTGTTCGTCACGGGCGCCAACCTGCGCGTGCCGCTGGTGAGTCTGGTGCTGCGCAAGGCGTACGGTCTGGGCGCGATGGCCATGATGGGCGGCTCGACGCGGGCTCCGCTGGCCACGGCCGCCTGGCCGAGCGGCGAGTTCGGAGGCATGGGGCTGGAGGGCGCGGTCCGGCTCGGTCACCGCAAGGAGCTGGAGGCGATCGATGACCCGGCCGAACGGGCCCGCGCCTTCGAGGCCCGGGTCGCCGAGCTGTACGAGCGCGGGAAGGCGGTCAACGCGGCGTCGGCCCTGGAGATCGACGCGGTGATCGATCCGGCCGACTCGCGGGCCTACATCCTGTCGGCCCTGGAGAACCATCCCCTCCCCGCGCCGGGGCACCGCCCCTTCGTCGACACGTGGTGAGGGACCGGCGAGGGGGGACGGGACGGCAGCGGGGCGCGGGCGCCGCGGCCCGGCTGTGGCGGCGTGGTTGCGGCGGCGTGGTTGCGGCGGCGTGGTTGCGGCACTTCAGCGCCGGTATGACTGCGCGGCTGCGGTCAGTCGGCGCGGGTACGGCTGCGCGCGTGCGGTCGGCCTGTCGCGCGGGGTCAGGAGCGGCGGCGGGGCTTTCCGCGCTTCGGCGTCTTCGCGCCGCCCGTGCCCGTCCTGGGGTTGCGGCCCGCCGTCCTGCCCGCCGCCTTCGCGGGCGCGGGCTTGCGGCGGGCCGCGGGCTTGTCGGCGCGCTTGTCCTTCGGGGCCTCCTCGGCGGTCCTGCGACCCCGGGAGCTGTTGACGGTACGGCCGCGGACGATGCCGATGAAGTCCTCGACCAGGTCCGTGGTGGCCTCCTCCGGCCAGGACAGGGCGACCTCCGAGCGGGGCGCGTCGGCGACCGGCCGGTAGGTGAGGTCCCGGCGGTGGTGCAGGCGGGCCAGCGACTGGGGGACGACGAGCAGGCCCACGCCCGCGGCGACCAGCTCGACGGCGTCGGCGGTGGTGGCCGGGCGCTCGAAGGCGGGCTCGCCCGGCGGCCGGTCCCAGCCGAGGACGTCGTCGAGCGGGTGGAAGACCACCTCGTCGGCGAGGTCGTCCAGGGTCACCTCGTCGGCCGCCGTGATCACGTGGTCCTTGGGGACCACGACCACCGTCGTCTCGGCGTAGAGCGGGATCGCGCTGAAGTACGTCCGGTCGACCGGCAGGCGGACCAAGCCCGCGTCGGCCTCACCGGCGCGCAGGACGCCGGACGCCTCGGCGGCCGCCACGGCGACGAGGGTGAGCGGGGTGTCGGGCAGGCGCTCGTTCCAGGTCCGCACCCACTTGGCGGGCGTCACCCCCGGGACGTACGCGAGCCGGAACGCGGGGGATGCCTCGGTGCCTGTCACGTCGGCCAGGTTACCGGCCGTGGTCGGAGGTCCCGTACCCGGTCGATACCCTGGTCCTCATGAAGTCGCACCAGACCGCCCAGACCATGAAGCCCGCCACGGCGGCGAAGAAGCTGGGTGTGTACCTCGAGGCCACCCCTGCCGAGTTCCAGGAGGGGCCCGTCTCGCGCGCCCGCCTCGACGAGTTGCAGGCCGATCCGCCCGAGTGGCTGCGCGAACTGCGGGCCAAGGGCCCGCACCCCCGTCCGGTGGTCGCGGCGAAGCTGGGCGTGTCCATCGCGGGGCTGGCCCGCGGCGGCGTCACCGAGCCCCTCACCACCGAGCAGATCGAGGAACTCAAGCGGGAACGCCCGGAGTGGCTGGAAAAGGAGCGGGCGACGCAGGCCGAGGTCCGCAAGGAGGCGGCCCGCATCAAGAAGCGGGACGCCGAGCGCGCGGCCCGTTCCTGACACCGCCCGCACGACGCTCCGTCACCGCCGAGGCACCTCACGTACATCTCACGTGCACCTGACGGTTCGTCAACGAGAAGGTCACAAAAGCGTATCGGACATTCCGCACTTCAATCTTCACACGAGGTGCACAAGTTGGCTAAGTTGACGCCCAGGCTGCTCGACTGCCTCCGGCGAACCGCGCCGGGTCGGGCGGCCTCCGCCGAGTCCGGTGCGCCGCCTGGCGGCCGGAGCCGGGAACCCGACCGAACGACTGGGGTGGATCGGCCCGACCGCCCGTAGGGGCAGGGCCGCAGGGCAAGCCTTCCGAATCGACCGCCCGAACCCTCTCCCAAGGCCTGAACGGCCTGGGGACCCCGCCGCCGGCCCGGTAGGCGGAGTACGGAAGGAGTACGGCTCCCATGGCGCCGGAACGCACCCCGCGCGCGGGCGGCCTCGGCCTCCCCGGCATGCGCGACTCCGCTGTCGCGACGGCCGCCTTGGCCTCGGTGGCACTGTTCTCGCAGGCCGCCGACACCGCGCCCGGAGCCGACGGTGACGGCCCGAGCCGCGAAGAGGTCCAGCAGCGGGTGCGCATGCTGTACGACCGGGCCGAGAGCGACACCGGAACCTTCAACGCGACCCGGGCGCGGACGCGCGGGCGGGCCGCCCCGGCGGGCGGTGAGGGCCGCGGACGCACCGATCCCTCCCTCGACGAGGTCGCGCGGAAGTGGTTCGACGTGGCGCGTGCGTCGCTGGGTCCGACCGTGCCGGCGGCGTTGCCGGCCGGCCGGGCGCCGGCCCGCCCGGTGCAGTCGAGGCCCGCGCGGCCGGCGCAGGCCGCCGTGGAGCGCGGGCGTGACCAGCGTCCCGTCGCAGAACTCCCGGCCGGACCGGCCTCCCGTCCGGCGCCGGAGCTGACCGCGGGGCCGACGACCGCGCTTCCGCCCGTGCCCGTGGCCGAGCCCCGGACGCAGGCCGTCCCCGCCCTGCCCGCGGCCCTGCCCTCGGCGGGCGGCGCGCAACAGAACTGGCCGGACCCGACGGCGACCGGATCGCTGGGGATGGCGCCGGACCCGACGGCGACCGGATCGCTCCAGACCTGGACCGACACCGCGGCGCCCGGCACCCAGCAGACCTGGGCCGGCGCCCTGGCAACCGGCGCGCAGGAGAGCTGGCTGGGCGCCACGTCTGCCGCGGCACCGCAGGCCGGGCCGGGGCTGGCCTCGGCAGCGGCACCTCAGGCCGGGGCGGGGCTCGCGTCGGCAACGGCACCGCAGGCCGGGCCGGGCACCGCGCCGGCCGGCACACAGCAACCCTGGACCGACGCTACGACCACGGGCTCACAGCAACGCTGGACCGACGCTACGACCACGGGCTCGCAGCAACGCTGGACCGACGCTACGACCACGGGCTCGCAGCAGCCGTGGACCGAGACCACGGCGACCGGCGCACAGCAGAGCTGGCTCGCCACCACCCCGGCCGGCACGCAGCAGACCATGGCCGGCACCACGACAACCGGCACACAGCAGAGCTGGCTCGCCACCACCCCGGCCGGCACGCAGCAGACCATGACCGGCACCACGACAACCGGCACACAGCAGAGCTGGCTGGGCGCCATGTCGGCCGCGCCACCGCAAGCCGGGCCGGCGCTCGCCTCGGCAGCGGCACCGCAAACCGGGCCGGGGCTGGCGTCGGCCGCGCCACCGCAAACCGGGCCGGGGCTGGCGTCGGCAGGGGCACCGCAAGGCGGCGTGGGCATCGTGTCGGCCGCGGCGCGGCAGGCCGGGGCGGGCGCCGTGTCGGCCGCGGCGCGGCAGGCCGGGCTGGGCGCGGCCAAGGAGCGGAACCGGCGCAAGCTCGCCGCGGCCCGCGAGTCGCTCGCCCGGTACGCAGTCCCGGCCGCGCCCGTCACGGCGATCACGTCCGAACCCGCCGCGGTCTCGTGGACCGACCCGGCGCAGCAGGCCCGCCAGGTGGAGGAGGAACGGCGGCTGTCGCAGCCGAGCGTCCTCGACACGGGTGTCCTGCCTGTCGCCCCCACCCCGGACAGGGCTCCCGTGACGAAGGCCGAGCGGGCGGTCGCCTTCGCCCGCGAGCAGATCGGCAGGCCGTGCCTGTGGGGAGCGGCCGGCCCCAGGTCGTACGACAACGCCGGCCTCACCCAGGCCGCGTGGAAGGCGGCCGGGGTGGCCCTGCCGCGTACCGCGCCCGAGCAGGCGAACGCGGGCACGGTGGTCCCGCTCGCCGCGGCCCGGCCCGGTGACCTGATCTTCTTCAACGACCAGTTCACCCACGTCGGCCTCTGCACCGGCGACGGCACGATGATCCACGCGCCGGGCCCGGGCACCTACGTGCGCGAGGAATCGGTCTTCTACGCAGGGGAGTCGGCGATCCGCATCGCCGTGCGCCCGGCGTAACGCCCTCCCGCACCGTGCGGGCCGCCGGTCCCCCGTTCCGGCGGCCCGCACGGGTCCGCGCAGCCGTGCGCGGACGGCAACCGCCCCGCCCACGCTCGGTGCCGTGTTCGCGGGGCGTGACGACGCGTTCCGGACGTCTCCCCCGGCTGTCGGGTCCGGGGGCGGAGGCCGGGCCCCCTCCCGCCCGGCCTCCCCCACCGGGGTCACCGCGGCGCCGATGTGCTGGAGTTCATCCGAGAACGTCGCTGTTGCTCGGTTGAAGTCTGAGCAATGCTTGACGACGCCGGTATGGGTACAACTGCGTACGCGGCGGACGAGCGGAGAGGGAACGTGGCACAGGGGCTGGGCGAGGCCAGGGCCTACGAGCGGATGCTGTCGGTGGCGGTCACCGCCCTGCACGAGCGGCAGCCGGAGCGGCTGTGGCCGTTGCTGACGGCCGTGCTGCCCGGCCTGTGCGGCGGCGAGACGCTGGTCTACAAGCTGGACGACTGGAGCGAACGCGCGGGCACGGTCGGCACGTCGCCCGGGGTCGCCGCCGAGTTCGACCGGCTCGGCGAGGAGGACATGGGCGTCCTGCGGGCGGGGTTCCCGTTCGCGCGCCACTACGGAGGCGGTCCCGACCGGTCGCCGGTGACCGCCCGCCGGACGGCCGGCCACGCCTGGTCGTCGAGCCGGACGGCGCGCCTGATCGACGACGTCATGGACATGGACCACGTCCTGGCCATACCGCTGCCCGGGACGTCGAACCCGATCACCGGGTGCATGGTCTACCGCTCCGGCGGGGACTTCACCGACGACCACCTCCGCATCGCCCGCCAGATGCAGCCGCTGCTGTCGGCCGTCGAGCAGCAGCGGCAACTGCTGGAACACTGGCAGCGGTCGGCCGCTCCGGGCGGCGGAGCGGGCTCGCCCCAGGAGGCGGCCGAGTCCTGCGCCCTGACGCCCCGCGAGACGACCGTCCTGCTGCTGCTCGCGGACGCCCTGACCGCGGCCGCGATCGGCCGGCGGCTCGGCATCTCGGACCGGACGGTGCACAAGCACGTGGAGAACATCTACCGCAAGCTCGGCACCCGCGACCGCATCAGCACGGTGCTGCGCGCCCAGCGGCTCGGCCTGGTCCCGGCGCCGTCGCTGCCCGGCTAGGGCCTGTTGCGAAAGTCCCGTCGTCCGCCCGAAGGGCGGGCCAGGCAGGACTTTCGCAACAGGCCCTCGGGCGCCCGGCGCGGCGGGCTCAAGCGTCGGGGGCCGTGAAGGGGCCGTCGGCGGTGAAGGCCAGGGCGGCGAAGCGTTCGCCCATCAGACGGTGGGTGGCGGCGTCCGGGTGGAGCTGGTCGGGCAGCGGGAGTTCGGCCGCGTCGGCCTCGCCGTAGAGCGCGCGGCCGTCGAGGTGGTGCAGGTTCGGGTCCTCCGCGGTCCGCTGCGCGACGATCCTGGCCAGTTCCTCGCGGATGACGTTCAGGGTCAGCTTCCCGCTCGCGCGCTCCGCGGGGTCGCCCATGGCGACGAACCGCAGCCGGCCGTCGGCGAGGTCGGGCGCGGCGGGGCCGGGGGTGTCCTCGTGTATGGGGCACAGGATCGGCGAGACGACCAGCAGCGGGGTGGTGGGGTGGCCCTCCCGGATGGTGTCGAGGAAGCCGTGGACGGCCGGGGTGAATGCGCGCAGCCGCATCAGGTCGAGGTTGACCAGGTTGATGCCCAGCTTGACGCTGATCAGGTCGGCGGGGGTGTCGCGGATGGCGCGGGCGGTGAAGGGGTCGAGCACGGCGCTGCCGCCCAGGCCCAGGTTGATCAGCTCGACCCCGGCCAGCCGGGCGGCGTACGCGGGCCAGATGCCGGTGGGACCGGCGGCGTCGGAGCCGTGGCTGATCGAGCTGCCGTGGTGCAGCCACACCCGGCGGCCGCGGTCCGGTACGGGTTCGACGGGGGCGTCGGTGCGCAGGGCGACGAGTTCGGTGGTCTCGTTGTGCGGCAGCCAGATCTCGACGTCCTTGTCGTGACCGGGCAGGCCGGTGAAGGCCACGGTGGCCGGCGTTCCGGGCCGGTGCTCGGTCGTGCCGGTCGTCATGTCGATGGTGAGGGTGTTGCCGCCCGCCGACTCGGCCCGGCCGGCCGGCCGTCCGTCGACGAGCAGTTCGTACACGCCGTCGGGGCGGGGCGGGGCGCCGACGTAGACGCGTTTGGTGCGCAGGGCGTCGAGTTCGACGGCGGTGGCCCGGGTGCGGAAAGCCAGCCGGACGCCGGAGGGCTGGGACTCGGCCATGGCGAGCTGTGCGTCGGTGTTCTGGGCGCGGGCCCGGGCGGGCAGCCGGTGGGGCAGCAGGCCGTGCTCGGTGCGCTCCAGGTCGAGGGCGCCGCGCAGGAGGTCCGCCGTGATGGGCGTGGTGGTCCAGTTGTCAGTGGTGTGCATCGCCATTGCCTCAGCCTGTGAGTCGCGTCGGGAAGGGGGTGCGGGTCCTGGCCTGCCGGGGTCAGGCGGCGGGCGGCCAGTCGCGCAGCACGGTGTCGAGGGCGTCGAGGATCCGGGTCCAGGTCTCCTGGGTGTCGGGGGCGCTGTGGCTGAACCCGCCGCCCAGTTCGAGGCTGACGTAGCCGTGGAAGACGCTGCCCAGGAGGCGGACCGCGTGGGTCTGGTCCGGTTCGGCGAGGTCGTAGCCGCGCAGGATGGCCCGCGTCATCTGCGCGTGCCGCACGCCCGCGCTGTCGGCCGCGGTCTGCGGGTCGAGTCTGAGCTGGGCCGCCGCGTAGCGGCCGGGGTGTTCCCGGGCGTAGTCGCGGTAGACGTCGGCGAGGGCGGTCAGGGCGTCCTTGCCGGACCGTCCGGCGACCGCGTCGGCCGCGCGGTCGGCCATCTCCTCCAGCGCGAGCAGCGCGATCCGGGTCCTGAGGTCCTCGGAGTTGCGCACGTGCGAGTACAGGCTGGCGACCTTGACGTCGAACCGGCGGGCGAGCGCCGAGACGGTCACGTGGTCGAACCCGACCTCGTCGGCCAGTTCGGCACCGGCCCGCGTCAGACGTTCCGTGGACAGCCCCGCGCGGGCCATGGGCATCCCTCCGGTCGACGACAGCCTGCCTAATACCTTTAGGCAGGCTAGCACGACCTTTAGGAAAGTCCGCGGTTCCCGGCAGCCGGGCGCCGACCGAGGCGGCGGCCGCCCGCCTTGCGCAAGCCCACGCGGCGTCTGCCCGAGCCGCGCAGGCCCACGCGGCGTCTGCCCGAGCCGCGCAGGCCCACGCGGCGTCTGCCCGAGCCGCGCAGGCCCACGCGGCGTCTGCCCGCGCCGCGCAGGCCCACGCGGCGTCTGCCCGCGCCGCGTCGGCTCACGCGCGGCGCTCGCGGGTGGCGGCGAACGCGTCGGCGGCGGCGAGGTCGAAGTCGCCGTGATCGCTGCCGAGTCCCTGGGCGACGAGGGCCGCGGCGGCGCTGCCGAGGACGGCGGCCTCGTCCAGGGAGCGTCCCAGGCTCACCCCGCGCAGGTAGCCCGCCGAGAACGCGTCGCCGCAGCCGGTGGTGTCCACGACGTCGATCTCGAAGGCCGGCACGGACCGGGTGCCCTGCGCCGTGACCAGCAGCGCGCCGTCCGCGCCGCACGTCGCCGCGACGGCGCCGGCGCCCGCGTCGAGGAACTTCTTCGCGCCGGTCACGACGTCGGTCTCGCCGCTGAAGCCGAGCACCTGGTCGTCGTTGGGCAGCAGGTGGTCGACGTACGGCAGGAACGCCTCGATCTGGTCGAAGGTGCCGAGTTCGCCGGGCGCGAGGAGGTCGACGGAGGTGACCACGCCGTGCTCCTTGGCGTGCGCCAGGACGCGCGCGGCGACGTCGGCGCCGATCAGCTCCGGGCCGCCCAGGTGGAGGTGGCCGGCCTCGGCGACCGCGTCCCAGGGCACGTCGTCGAGGCCGTAGGTGATGTTGGCGCCGAGGAGGTGCAGGGAGGGGCGGTCGCCGTTGGGGCGGATGGGCAGCACGCTGGCGGAGGTGGAGGTGTCGGTGCGGCGGACGAGGAGCCCGGTGTCCACGCCGGCCCGCTCCAGCAACAGCAGCAGCAGGTCGCCGGTGGGATCGGCGCCGATCGCCCCGGCCGTGCGCACCGAGGCGCCCAGCTTGGCGAGGGTGAGCGCGGTCCCGGCGGCCGTCCCGGCGGCGGTCAGCCGGATGTCCTCGACGAGGGTGGCGCCCTGCCCCTCGGGGATCTCCTCGACCGGCCGTACCAGCACGTCCAGTACGTGCACGCCCATCGTGACGACGTTCATCGCGGTCCCTCCTGCGCGGGTGGTACGGGGTGGGTGGTGCCGTAGTCACGGGCGAGCGCGGCCTCGATCACCGCGAACTGCTGCCGTTCGTCGAGGACGCGGGGCCGGCCGAGCGCGGCCGCCCGCTGGTAGACCCCGCACGCCCACTCCAGCAGCAGGGCGTGCTCGACCGCCTTGTCCAGGCCGGGCGCGTGGGTGAGCGCGCCGTGGTTGGCCATGAGGGCGGCGCTGCGGCCCTCCAGGGCGGCGACCACGGACGCGGCCAGCTCCGGGGTGCCGAAGGTGGCGTACGGCGCGACCCTCACGGTGCCGCCGAGGGCGAGCAACTGATAATGGACGCAGGGCAGTTCGTCGAGGACGCAGGACAGGGCGGTGGCCATCGGGGCGTGGGTGTGGACGACGGCGCCGGTGCCGTAGCGCCGGTAGACACCGAGGTGCAGGTCCAGCTCCGAGGTCGGCTCCAGCGTCCCGGCCACGACCTTGCCGTCGAGGTCGACCACGGTCACCTGGTCCGGGGTGAGGTCGGCCAGCACCGCTCCGGTCGCGCTGACCGCGACCCGCTCCCCCACCCGTACGCTGACGTTCCCGGCCGTGCCGATGAGCAGACCCTCGGCCCCGAGGCGACGGCAGGCGTCCGCCACGGCGGCCCGCTCCCGGTCGGGGGCCGCGCTTGAGTCGGTCATGAGCGCGACCGTAACCTAAACCTGAAACAAAGTCACGTTCACATTCGGAGGTTGTTCCGTGGGAGAGCCGACCGCGGGTCCCGACAGCGGGGTCGACGGGCTCGAAGGCGTCGCCCCGCTGCGCCGCAGGCCCCAACAGGCGCGCAGCAGGGCCCGGTTGGCCCGGGTCCTGGAGGCCGCCGAGCGGGTGCTGGTCGAGGAGGGCGTCGAGGCGCTCACCACGACCCGGGTGGCCGCGGAGGCGAAGGTGTCCATCGGGTCGCTGTACCAGTACCTGCCCGACCGTGACGCGATCATCGACGCGCTCGCGGCCGGCTACTTCACCAAGCTCGAGTCCGTGATGGACGGCTTCGCCGAGTCCGCGACCGCGCAGCGGTGGGAGGACCCGGTGGGGGTGCTGGTGGACGCGTTCGCCGCGCTCTACCGCTCGGAGCACGGGTTCCGGGCGCTGTGGTTCGGCAGCGGCCTGACCGAGCGGACCCGGGCGGCGGACCGCGAGCACAAACGCCGGATGGCCGACGGGCTCCGCCGCGTGCTGCTCGCGCTGGGCGTCGCCGACGGCGAGGCCCTCGCCCGGGCCTGCCACGCCGCGGTGCTCGCCGCCGACGCGCTCTCCCAGGAGGCCTTCCGCCGGGACCCCGACGGCGACGCGGGCCTGCTGGAGGAGGCGAAGGTCATGCTCCGGGGGTACCTCGCCGCGATCGTCGAGCGTGACCTGGGCCGGTAGGACGGCGCCCGGGCGACCGCCCGCCGCAACCCCGGGAAGCCTTTTACTGCACGTCAGTCAAGCGGTCAAAGCGTACGAGCAACAGCCGCAACGACAGCTCTGTTGCCCCCCGGGCTAGGATCTGGGCATGACGTACCGACCGGCCTCCTCACGCCCTGCCGCGCCGTCCTCCTCCGGGCGGGGGGTGGCCTGAGATGGCCGGTCTGCGCGAGGCCCAGAAGCGGATGACGCGCAAGCTCCTGCTGAGCACGGCACTGGAGCTGTTCCGCACGAAGGGGTACGCGGCCACCACCGTCGACGACATCGCGGCCGCGGCGGGCACCACGCGGGTGACGTTCTACGCGTACTTCCCGTCCCGCAGCGATCTGATGCGGGCGCTGATCGGCGAGCTGAACGAGCTGCTGGAGCGCATCGCCTCCCCCACGCACGGCTCCACCGCACGCGATCTGGTCGCGGTCGTCGCCGACGGCAGCCGTCAGGCGATCACCCGCTGGCTGCTCGACATCTCCAGCCGCTGGGACACCGCCCGCCCGTACCTCAACGCCGCGTTCGAGGCGGCGGCCGCCGACCCGGAGCTGCGCGGGCTGGTGGACGCCTGGATCGAGGAGGCCATCGGCGACGTCGAGGACGGCCTCGACCAGGCGGGACGCTTCGCGCCGGAGAGCCGGCACACGCGGGGTGTACTCGCGATCGCCCAGCTCGACCACGCGGCGCGCAACTGGACGCGGGAGCGCTGGGGCACGGAGCGTGAGCAGCTGATCGAGGTGCTCGCGGACAGTTGGGTCGGGCTGCTGGGCGGCTCCGAGGGCTAGGCCGGACCCGCGGGGGGCCCGGCTGCCGCGGCGACGGACCGTCGGCCAGCGCGCCGGCCGCCGCCCGCCCGCCTACCCCCACAGGACCACCGAGCACAGCGCCGCGCACGCGCACCAGGTCGAGACGAACTCCAGACGCCACAGCGCCCAGCAGACGGCCGCGCCGGCGCCGGCGAGGACGCCGAGGACGCGCAGGCGGCGGTCGCCGGACAGCAGCAGCGCGCCCACGGTCGCGACGAGATTACCCGCGACGAGCGGCTGCGGGTGCGGCAGGCCGAGGGCGTAGCCGACGGTGTGGCCGCGGATCTCGGCCCGTACCGGACGGGTCGCGAGGGCGTACGCCAGGGCCGCGGCGGTCGCGGCGCCGGTCACGGCCGGGAGGATCAGCCGGCGCCGGGCCCGGCGCGGCGCACAGCACACCGGCCGGCACCCACACCGCCAGCAGGGGCAGGGCGATCACCGCCCAGGCGACGGTGACGGGGCCGGTGCCGCCGCCCGCGTGCCAGACCGCCGCCTCGACGAGCTGGTGGGCGCCGAGCAGCAACGGCAGCGCGGCCAGCGGCAGGTCGCGGGGCCGGCGGGTGCGCGCCACCGAGGCCACCCCCACGGCGGCGATCCCGCCTCCCGCCACGAGGTCGGCCGTCGCACTCCAGCACATCGCGCCACCCAGGGCCGGTCCGTCACGGTCTCCGGCCCCGCATCATGCCCCGCCGGGCGGACCCGACCGCGTGATTCCGGCCGGGCCGCTCCACGGGCCGCCGCTCGGCTCCGTGATCGGGCGTCCTGGTTCCCTGGGACGTCCGGTCCATGCCGGGATCACGAGCCGAAGAAGCTCTCGAAGAACTGCTTCGCCCTGTTGAGGCGGTCCCCGGTGTTCTGCAGGTGCGCCTGGGCCACCGACAGCTCACAGCCGGGTGTTCCGGCGCTGCCCGCGAGGGCGGCCGCCGCCTCCGCCTCCCGGACGGTCATCGCGGCCGCCGCCATGGCGGCCTTCGCCTCCTCGTACTCCCGTCGGATGAGTTCCGCCAGCGGATCCGGCCGGCCCTCGAACGCGCCGTCCCGGCCCGAGCCGGCCCCCGAGCCGCCGTCGGAGACCCCGCCGTCGCTGTCGGCGGAACGCACGCCGGCCCGGTCCTGCCGGGCGCCCTCGGCCGCGACACCCGCGTGCTCCGGACCAGCCCCGACGGGCGCCGTCGCCGCGGACACGGCCGCCGACGATCCGGACCGGACGGGGGAGAAACCGGCAGGCGCGCTCACCGGCCCCGTGGCCATGCCGGTCTCCGGTCGCAGCGGGAATCCGGGGATGCCCTCCGTCGTCGGCAGGAACGCCACCGCGTCGGCCGGCACGGGGGCGAGGGCACCCGCCTGCCCGTCGAGGAAGACGACACCGTTGTGATCGTGCGTCACGTTGATCACATGGGCGATCTCACTGTCGCCGTCCTCGACGACGACCATGCCCCGCGCGCCGAGCGGTGCCCGGGACATCGCCTCCACGACGGCCGCCGGGCCGTCCACCGGATCCGGGTCGCGGTCCAGATAGCGGGCCAGGTAGTTCCGCAGGCCGGAGACCTCGCCCTCCGGCCGGCCCTGCGCACCCCGCTCCGAAGGGGGCGCCTGGTGGACCGCGCCCTCCGGATCCGCCAGCGACAGGTCGACGGCGATGGCCGTCAGCACGCAGTTGGTCGCGAACTCGCCGCCCTGTTCCCGGTACGGATTGACCCGGTCCAGCCACTCATATCCCTGAGGCGTCCCCCGCAGGCCATCGGCGGACGCGACGGGCGTGCCGTTACGAGCCTCGCCGGCCGGACCGCCCAGCGGCCGGCCGCCGCCGGCATACCACTGCCCTTCACCGGAGCTGCCCGACGCCGCATGCGCAGGCTGCCGGTTCTGCTGCTCCCACGACTGGTACCCGTCGGTGAGCTGGCGGTAGTAGTACCAGACGTTCTGCAGCTGGGGGAGAAGGTGATACGTGAGGTCGGAGGCGAGCTGACGGGGGCCGCCGGGGTACGTCTCCGGCTGATGCCGGAAGAACGAGTCGACCCATGCCAAGGTCTCCAGGACTCCCCGCTTGTACCCGGTGGGGTCTTCGGCGGGCAGGAGATCGGCGTACCACCTGACGTGATCGCCGATCACGGCGTACTTCCGCCTGAAGTACTCGAACCGGTCCCGCTCGAAGGCGAGTTGGTCCTGCTCGGGGTCCGAAGGCGTCCGCACGTCCAGGTACTCGCGGATGTGCTCCAAGTCCGTGTAGAGGAACCCGCGGTCCATGCCGTAGACCTCGACCGGCTTGGGCCACCGGGCCCCGGGCGGAGGCGGAAGGAAGACCTTCGGCGGGTGGGCGTCCTGCACATCCTTGGAGTACCGTCCCGAGGCGGTCACCGGCTCCGCGACCAGGAGCCGTTCGTAGCCCGGAGCCATGCCTCCCTTCCCGGTCCGGCCCTCTCCCCTGTCACTCCACTGGAGCATGCGGCCCCGGCCGGGGGCATCCGACTCCTCCAGGTAGCGGACCCGGTGGCCGAGGAGCGCCATGGCCTCCAGGTTGCCGGAGCGGAAGCCCAGGTGTCTCAGTTCGTGGTACCGGTCGAGGAAGTCGTACAGCCGGAACTGGCCGGTGCGCGTCCCGCCGCCCCAGGCGGCCAGCTCCGGCTCCGTCCCCCGCCAGAAGCCGGTGACCTGGTGGATGTTGTCCACGCGCAGCTCGTCCCGCATCTGTGCGACCACCTGGTCCCATTTGCCGCTGTGTTTCCACTGCGCGGGATGCGGGTCCCCCGTGATGATCACCGCGGCGTACTGGCGGGCCACCGTCCGCAGCAGCTGACGCACTCCCTGAAAACTGGTGTCGTGCTCCATCCGGCCCCGCAGGGTGGTCCAGTTGTATCCCTTGCCGCTGAAGCGGGACCAGAGCACCAGCACGCGTCCGCCCGGGCGGGGCAGCCGGATGTTCCGGCTCCGCAGCCAGGCCTGGATCTCCTGGTCGTAGTCGCGGTTCAGCCCCCATGCCTCCCGCAGGGAGGCACGCAGGTCCGGGGAGAAGACCTCCGCGATGTAGTTGGTGGCGTCCGTCACGCCCTGCAGTGTGTTGTCACTCCACCGTTCCTGAGGCGTCCGCCAGTCCTGCTCGATGATGCGGGTGCCCTCCTGCTCCAGGGCCGGCCAGACATCCTCCGTCCGAAGGCTCGCCGCTTCCACGAAGTGGATCCGGTGCTCACCGATGCCGGTGTCACGGTAGAAGGCGGCGATACCCGCCGACTTGTCGTGGACCGGGTCGTGGCCGGGCCTGCCCGGCCGTGGCCCGTGGCCGATGAGGACGTGCAGGCCGGGGTCGTGGACCAGCGCGGCGGCGAGGGCGAACTGGTCACCGGAGGCGTACCCCGGCTGCATGATCAGCCGGCGGGTCGCGGCGGCGCTGCCGCCACCCGCGCGGCCGTAGCCTCCCTGCCGGGAGGAGCCCTGCCGGGAGGAGCCGTGCCGGGAAGAACCCTGCCGGGAGTAGCCCTGCTGCGAGTAGCCCTGCTGGGAGTAGCCCTGCTGGTGGTAGCTCTGCTCGCCGTAGGGGTGGCTGCGGCTGCCGCCGGCGAACCGGTCGCTGGGCGGCGTCCCGAAACGGGTTCCGTCCGCGTCGAACAGCCGCTGGTCGGCCGGGCCGCCCAGGTCCGTCTCGTCCGGACCGGACGTGGCCGCCCACACCATGCGGCCGCGGGCCCACTCTCCCGGCAGCCGGCCCTCTTCGGCCGCCCAGACCCGGTGGGTCGTGGCGTCGGCCCACACGATCGCGTCCGCGGTGTGCACCAGGGCCAGAGCGTGTCCGTCCTCCTCCCCCTCACGCCCGAACAGCACGGTGGAGAACGTCCCCGGACCGGCCTCGCTCAACCGCGCCAGCAGCAGATCCACGCCGGGCTCGGCAGGCCCGTAGGCGACCGGAATCCCATGACGCTTGAGCAGGGTCCAGCCCGGCGCCTGCTCCGCACGGGACGCCTGCGGCTGCCCGGCAGGCCGCGGACGCCCGAAGAAGGTGTCCCGGAGCGCCTCCGTCGCCTCCAGACAGACCAGCAGTTCCCCGCCGTCCGCGCTGCGGCTGTGCGGGTTGACCGACCGCAGCAGCTCCGGCGTCAGCCGGAGGGACCCCGGCCGGCTGTCACCGGCGGCTCGCAGGAAACCGTCAAGGGCCTCCCGCTGAGCCCGGGTCGGCGGGACGAGCCCGCGGTCGCGGAACACCGCCACACTGTTCTCGTGAGCCCGTGTCCGGGCCCGCTTCGACGCACCGCCTTCGCGCGCGTCCGTCATCGGGCCGGACCTCGCCGCACGGTCGTCGGCGGCCTCGGCGAGGCCCTCACCCTGTCCGGTCGGCTCCTCGCGAGCGCGCTTGGTTCCGCCCACCGGCCCGTTCACCGGCCCGTTCACCGGCTCGTTCGCCGACCCGTTCGTCGGCTTGCTCACCGGCTCGCTCCCCCGGTCCGCGACCGACGCGGCGGCCACGGAATCGGCACGGGGCGGCCTGGGCGCGTCCAGGAAGGCCTGCGGGATCGTCGGCCTCGGGGGCCGGGGGGTCTCGCGAGGCGTCGTGTCGGGCTCGACCGCGGGCTCCGTGCCGGCCGACGGCTCTTCGAGGACGTGGTCCGGGACTCGCAGGCCGGCGAAGTCCTCCTCGGGGATCGGCCGCAGCTGGGGCGTCCAGAGCCCGCTCCAGGTCCCGGCCCGGCGCCCGAAGGAGTTCGCGGGCACGTTCACCGCCGGCTCGCGCCCCGCGGTGTCCCCGCCCGCGGTGCCTGCGATGCCCTCGCCCGCCGTGTCGCCCGGCGACCCGGTCCTGGCGGGCGGGGTCGGTGTCGGTGTCGTGAGCGGGGACTCCTCCGGTGCCGGTACCGGCAGCGGCACTGACGGCTGCGGCTGCGGCTGCGGCTGCGGCTGCGGCTGCGGCAGAGCCGGTTCCCCGCTCCGGTCAGGACCGAACAGCTCGGGCAGCAGCGTCTCCAGTCCGCCCAGCAGACGGCCGTCCCCGCCCAGCGGCAGCATGGCGAACAGGCCGTGCGGCGCCTTCACTTCGAGCGTGCGGCGCGGCCCCTGGAAGACCACCGTGAGGTCGAACCGGTAGTAGCGGTAGGGGCGTTTGACCTTGCCGGTTCTGGAGTTCTCGTCGTTGGAGGCGTCCCGGTACGCGGCGGCGTTGCTCCGCAGGACGCCCGCGGAGACCGGCGCGCCGCCGTAGACCGTGGTGGGGCCGGCGCCGTCGCCCACGGTGCGCAGGCCCGCGCCGGCCGACCAGCCGTCGGACACGGCCTCGGTGTGCGTCGTGGCCGGTTCGTCCCTGGAGAACCGCGCCGCCTCGTACTCCACACCCTGCGGCGGGCCGACCACCGTGGCGCCGTCCAGGCGGAAGCCGACCAGGACCTGCCGGCCGTTCACCGGCACGCCGTAGGTGTGCCGCAGCAGCCGGGCGATGTTGGACTTCACCATGCCGGTGCCGGTGAAATGCGCGTACGACGGGCCCGCGGTGGTGGTGAAGTCGGTGCCCTGGACCCTCCAGGGCTCGGCGGCCCCGAGGTCGGGCTCCCGCCTGGCCGTCGAGGCGGCCAGCGCCGACCAGCGCTCCACCGCGGCCGCGGCCGGGACGGCCAGCGGGTGCAGTCGGTGCAGCAGCTCGGCCGGCAGTTCGGGCGCGGGCCGGCGCCCGGCCCAGCTCGGCTCCTCGCCGTACACCCGGCTGACGGGTGGTACCGGGCGGTCGCCGGCCGGCCCGGTGAGGTGTGCGGGCACGAGGACGCGTACCTCGCCCTCCGCCCGTCCCGCGCCCTCGAACCAGGTCCACCCACGGTGCTCGTTCAGCACCCTGGCCATGCGCTCGCGCGAGTCGAAGCCGTGGTGCGCCACGCCCAGCAGCGCGTGGTGCACCCCGGTCACCGGCAGGTCCAGGACCCGGGGCAGCTCGGTCGTACCGCCCACCTCGACCCTGAAGACCACCCGGTGGTCGAACTCCTCGGGCGCGTCCGGCGGGTCCGCGTCGTAGATCTCGGCCTGGGCGTTCGTCCGGGACACCGTACGGCTGCTGGTGTGCCGGTAGCCGGCGTTGACCTCGAACCCGTCCCGGCCACTGGCGTGGAACGCGCCCGCCCTGCCGTGGAACTCCCCGCCCCGGGAACCGGAAGTGCCCTCGTCGCGGCGAGTGTTCAAGGTGGCCGACGTCGCCACGTTGAGCTTGCCGTCGGGGCGCGTACGGTGCGCGTGCGCCGCTCGCAGCTCCTCGGCGAGCACCCGCACCCAGACGTAGGAGGTGGCGCCGAGGAAACCCGGCACCGGCAGCCAGGCCCAGACGCCGGTGCCCAGCAGCAGCGGCATCTGGTTCTCCAGCGCGTCGGAGGAGAACAGCTGGTGCAGCGTGCGGTGGAGCAGGTCGGGGCGCGGCGAGTCGGTGGGCGGTCCCGCCGGGAGGACGCCGTGTGCCTGCAGACGTGCGGTGATCACGTCCATGACCTGGTCCGCGCGCAGCCGCTCGACCCGGCCGATGCCGCCCGCGACGTCGGAGGTGAGGTAGTCGCGGTCGAGCCGGACCGGCGAGGGAGCCTCTGCCTCCCCGGCGGCGGCCGTCGCGGGTGCCGTGCCGCCTGCCGCGGGCTGCGCGGCGGACGGCGCCCGCATGGGTGCCTCGTCCCGCGGCTTCGGCATCACATCCGGCAGTACCCGCTGGGGTACGAGCAGTTGGAGGCCGTCGGCCACGCCGAGGTAGCCGGTCCGCTGCTGCGTCCTGCCGCCCTTCCAGCGGATCACGGTGAGCTCGAAGACCGGCTGCGCCCGCACCTCGTGCGGTGCCGCCTTGTAGGTGGCCTTGCTCTTGGCGACCTGCCCGGGTTCCTCGCGGCGGCTGTCGCTCCACGTCCTGGAGGCCCACCCCCGGCCCTGCAGGTACAGGTGACCGCCGCTCTCGCCCACCGAGGACAACCGGTCCCGTGGCAGGCCGTCGGCCGGGTCCGGCTCGGGTTTCGGGCCCGCCGCCACGACGTAGCCGCCGATCGTGCCGCTGACGCCGATCTCGAGTGCGCTGCCCGCGACCGTGCCCCGGGCGCTGCCGGCCTCCTTGGTGTCGACGACGTCCACACCGACCGGGGTCACGCCGAGATCCTGTGGCTCGTACGCCCGCAGCCGCAGCCGGAAACCCTGCCGGAAGCCCTTGCGGTGCCGCAGGTCGCCTTCGTGACCGAACCGGCCGACCATGTCGTTGAAGGCCGACGCCAGGACGGCGGGATCGGCCAGGGCGTGGATCTCGTCCGGCCAGAACTCGGGGTTCCGTGTCCATTCGTCGGGCAGACCGTTGAGCCGCGCGTACAACTCGGCCGCGAGGGAGGCGAGTCCGGGCACGGAGAGGAAGGCGGGGATCACGCCCGCGGTGCCGCCGTGCGCGAAGTCGAGGTGGCCCCCGGTCGGCCAGGCGTCTTCCCGCGTCGCCGTGCCGGCCCGGGCGGCCTGTTCGGCGGCGACCGGCGTGCGGGGCACGAACGCGTGCGGCACGGCGACCTGTGCCACCACGTCCCCGGGCCGGTCCAGCCACCAGGTCGTGGACGGCCCGTCCGGCTGCGGCTTGCGCAGCACCTCCTTCCGGTCGCCGCGCGGCTTCAGCGGGGTGAGCCGCTGCTCGTAGACGATGTCGTAGACGTACTCGTCGGTGCCGGCCTTGGGCTTGGACCTGCGGCTCCACTTGTTGCCGCTGGTGAACGAGGTGTCGTTGCCCCGGCTGTACTCGGCGAATCCGCCGAGGCCGCCGATCTGCAGCGTGAGCCTGTCGAGGATCTTGACCCCCAGGCCGCCGCCGAGGTTGCCGCGTACGCCCCACCGGGTGCCCCGGTGGCCGAGGACACCGCCGCCTGCGCCGAGGACCGACTCCACCTCCATCCCGGTCTCCAGGTCGCCGGGCAGCCGTCGCAGGAGGTGGCCGCGGACGGACAGCCGGTAGGGCCGGTTCCCGGCCCAGACGGTCCGCCGGTAGCCGGCGATGACCCGGCCGAGGTCCTGTTCCATGGCGGGCCGGCCGAAGACGGACGACAACTCCCGCTCCACGGTGGTCCAGTCCCTGACCCGGTCGCCACGCCGCTCCGCCTCGTCCCTGAGCGCGGCGAGGAAGTGGTCCTGGACCAGTTCGGCCCCCGGCAGGGCGAGTGTGGTCGCGTAGCCGCCGCCCCTGCGCGACGCCACCGCGAGCGGCTCCCGCGGATGCGGTGCCGACGGGTTCTCGTCCAGCCGGGCGGGGCGCCGGGCCTGGCGTACCGGCCGGGTGCCCGACTCCCGCAGCAGCGCCCTGACGTGTGGCTGGGTCTCCACCGGGCCGGGGCGCAGCGACGGGGGCGCGGCCTCCACGTCAGGGGTGGCCGGCGGGCGGAACGCCGGGGTGTGCACGGCGCCGAGCACCCGACGCTCGAAGTCGGCGGCCTGCGGGCGGCCGCGCCACATGGTGCCGAGTTCCGACTGGACCGTACGGGTCACCTCGCCGATGCCCGGGTGGGTCGGCGAGGTGACGGAGACCGTCATGGCGAGACCGGCCGCGTAAGTGACCTGCGGCTGCTTGGACTTGAACTCGGTGTGGCGGACGGCGCTCGAGGCCAGCGCGTACCCGGCACTGCGGGTGGAACTCGACGTGACACTGATGTCGGGTGCGCGTCCCGTGACCAGGGCGCCCTCAGCGGCGTGCGACAGGCCGGTCATGAGCAGGCCGCCGGTGAGAGCGGTGCCCGAACTGCCGTCCTTCGCTGCCGTGTTGCTGGTGGTGATCGCCTCCAGGCCGCGGCTGAGGCCCGGTTCGGAGAGTCCGAGGAACTGCAGGCTCTCGATGCCGGCCCGGATGGTGAAGGCGGCCCGGAAGGACCGGCGTACACCTGGCAGGGACACCTCGATCGGCCCGGTCGGCAGGCCGGAGGTGAGCACCCAGCGGGCGTACTGGCGCAGGTTCCGCTCGCCCAGCCACGGCTCCAGCCGGACCATCACGTCCCGGACCGCGGCGGCGGGCACCCCGGCGGTCAGCAGCGCCCGGTGGAGCCCGGTGATCAGCGGCACGGTGTCCAGGGCGTTGAGGTACTGCGGGTTCCGCACCGGCCGTTGCACCACCGGTTCCCGCCCGTCGGACGTGCCTTCCTCCCCTCCGGCGTCTTCCACCGGGCCCACGCGCGTCGCGCCGGCCGGGAGAGCGGGCGGGAAGGCGATGCCGAGGTCACGGTCGACGACCGCCTCGTTCTCCAGTTCCTCACCGTCCACGAACACGCGGAACCGGATGCCGGCGTCGGCCGCCGAGAACTCCTTCCACTCCGGGTGCGTACGGTGCGCGGACTTGACGGTCCGCTCCGCGCTCCGGCTCCCGGTGGCCGAGGCGGTCATGGCTGCCTGCACCGTCACGGGCAGGCCGGACGCGTGTGCGAGTCCCAGCTGCACTGCGGTCTGTACGGCGGCGGAGAGGCCGGAGGTGATGGTCCGCGCCCCGCTGCGGGACGTGGACTGGGTGCCGACCCGCAGCTCGCGGTCGCCTTCCGGCAACCAGCCGGAGGGTACGGGGGCCTTGGCCGGAGCGGTGCCTGCTCCGGCGGTGGGGAGCGGGCTCGTGCCGTGCGGCCGTATGCCGGTGAGCACCGGCCGCAGCCAGACCAGTCGCTCGCCGACGACCACCAGGCTCCCCTTGGCGAGCACCTCGTTCCACTGCGCCGGGTCCGGGAGGGCGAGGATCTGCTGCAGGACGGGCAGCACGGCACGCCGCACGGCCCGGTCCGGAATGTGCGAGGCGACGACGGCCGCCCACAGCTCGGCACGCTGCCGCGACCACTCCGGCACCCGGCCGACCTCGGCGTCGCCGAGTGCGCCGTGGTCCACGTACCAGGGGTAGTTCAGCGGCGCGGGCCCGGGGGACGGGGCGAGGGCCGCCGCCCCCCGGTCGGCGGGGGACGGTACGGCCGGCTGCCGCTCCCCCGGTGCGGCGCCCGCGTCCGCCGGCTGCCGCTCACCGGGTTCCGCGGCCGGGTCCGTCGGCTGCTTGTCCGGGTTCCGCGCCGGGGGCGGATACGGGAGGTCCCGGATCACCGGTCCCGAGCGGAACACGTCCCCGATGACGGCCAGGTCGTCGGCGTCGAGCGCCGGGGCGCCCTCGCGCGGCTCACCGGCGGTGAGCGAGCCGTCGAAGGCGATGGCCCGGGACCAGGGCCGGTCGCGGAAGAGGAAGCCGGGCGCGAAGTAGCGGTCCGGCAGGCCGACGAAGTGCAGGAACTCGTGCAGCAGTTGGTACTCGGTGAGCGGCCTGCCGGCCTCGTCGAGCAGGTGCGCGTCGGTCGTGGTGGTCCGGCCCGGCTCCGCGTGCACCCGCAGTACGTGGTGGGCGCCGGCGGGGTGTGCGAGGAACTCCACGTTGAGGTGGAACACGCTGCCGTCGGGCAGTTCGAAGAGCGGCGCGTTGATCGCCCGGTGCACCACGGGTGTCATCCGCTCGGCCAGGGCGCGGGTGTCCTCGTCGGTGACCCCGGGCCCGGGAGCCAGGTGGAGGCGCAGGGTCGCGTCGCTGACCCACTCCCCCGAGGGCGCCTGGAAACGCCGGGCGTCCAGCCTGATCCGGCTCATCGTGCCCGCCAGCCGGCCCGGTGCGTACGGTCCCGACCTGCGCGGATCGAAGTGCTCGGTGTCAATCGCGGCAGGTTCGGCGAGGTCGCGCAACTCCGTCCAGGGGTCGCGGAGCGGGGCCGCGGAGTCGTCCTGCGGCGCGCCCACGTCCTCGTGCGTGGCCTCGACGACGGTCTCCTGGGCCGTCCAGGACGCGGGCGCGTCCCAAACGGCGTCGGCAGCGGGGCCGGCGGTGTCGGCGGTGGCCGCCGTATCCGCCGTGTCCGCCGTGTCCGCCGTGTCCGCCGTGTCCGCCGTGTCCGCCGTGCCGGGGAGGGGAGTCCGCAGCGGCCGCGGCGCTCCGCCGGACAAGCCGTCGGCCGGGCCGTCCGCTTCCCCGGCCACGGGCAGCGGTTCGCCCTCGGGCAGGGCGTGCCGGTGCCGCTCGGCCTCCCGCAGGTGTGCCAGGGCATCCGCCAGCCGGTCGGACGCCGCGGCGACCGCGCTGCCGTCCGCATGGGCGGAGGACTCCACCCCGGCGGTGTGCGCCGCTTGCAGCGAGGCCAGGGCGTCCTGCGCCGCGAACACCGCGCGCTGGGCGTCCGCGTACGCCTGGTGGACCTCGGTCTCGTCCCGCCGTTCGTCCGCCGGGACCGGCCCGGACCGCGGTGCTGCGCCCGTCTCCGCGCCGGTGGCCCTGCCCTTGCCCTTGTCCGGGGCTGTGGCCGCCTCCGTTCCCGTCTGCCCCTCCGTCCGTACGTGCGCCGACGTGTGCCGGGCGTCGGCGGAGATCAGCGCGCCCAGGGAGTGCGCGGCGGTGCCGACCTCGCCGCTGGGGTCGACCGCCACCCACAGCAGCGCCGTGGCCGGGTCCTGTTCGTGGGCCACCGGCACGATGACGGGCACGCCCAGGGCGCCGGCCAGTGTCCGCGGCAGGGCGAGCGGGGCCACTCCCTGGACGCCCGGCAGCGCCATCGTCTCCGGGGTCAGCGGTACCGGGAGGACCACCGGCTCGCCCGGGTTCCAGCCCATGGACTGCTGGAGGAAGTCCGGCAGGTCGGTCAGGGCCACGGTGTGCGCGCCGAGCCGCACGCTGTCGAGCGCCGGGTCGTACGTCGCCCCGTACAGCACCGGCGGCACCTCGCCGCCCGGCTGCACGGCCCCCGGCAGGATCTGTCCGGCCAGCACCTGGCCGGAGAGGACACCGTGCCGGACGATCTCCGCGGCGACCAGGTGCCGCGCACGGACCATCGCCGGGTGGACCACCGTTCCCGGGCCGTCCTCCGGCCGCGGCACGAGCGGAGCGATGCCCCGCGGATCGACGCCGGGCAGCACCTGGTGGGCGCGGACGGTGAGGATCGTCGAGGCGTGCGCCAGGGCGGTGTGGACGGTGTCGGGGTCGAGGTCGGGGTGGGTGAGGACGGTGTGTGCCGCGTCCGGGTCCCAGCGCGGGTCCTGCGGCGGCCCGCCCCGCGGCGGGGCGGGCGCCGGCTCCGGGTGCTGCCCGGCGGGTGTGTCCGGGCGCTCCCCGCCGTCGTTACCGTCACGCGCCGGGGTGCGCCCCGGAGAGGCGGACGGCGGACCGTCCGCGTCGCCCGGGCGCCGGGACACGGATGTCGTCCCCGAACTGCCGGCGTCGCGAGGGTCCTCGGACCCGGCGGTGGTGGGGGTGCGGTGCTCGACCTCGGTGGCGGAGCCGTTGCCGCCCCTGTTCGTCGTCCCGGCACCTCTGGCCGGGCCGTGTCCGCCGGTACCGCCGCCCGGGCCGGAGTCGGGCCTGAAGGTGGTGACCGGGTTGTCGTTGCGGGTGTAGGGGCGCGCGCCGCCACCCGAACCGCCCGCGGGCCTGGCGGCGCCCGAGCGCGGGTGCGAGTTGGGTTGGGCGCCGTTGGGTTCGGCGCCCAGGTTCCGTCCCTTGCCGGGGAACGGCTCCGTCACGGACGTGCCCGTGTCCGCGTCCGGGCGATGCGTCCCGGACAGCGGCAGATCACCCGTCGTGGCCGGACGGTCGTACCCCGGCCCCGACCGCACCGGCCGAGGCACCGCACCACCCCCGGCGTTCGCACCGTTCGCACCCCCCGACCGCACATCGGAGTTCGGCCTGACACCC
>NZ_JBVIIE010000003.1:0-111465 GCF_055569945.1 Streptomyces sp. NPDC031340 | reverse complement strand
GGCCGAGGCACCGCACCACCGGACCCACCGTGCTCCACAAAGCGCCCCTCCCCACCCAGACGCTGCCCCTTGCCCGGAAACGGATCCGCCGCAGAACCCGCACCCGCGCCGGCCCGCGAACCCTCACCCACCGGCAGATCGTTCACCGTCGCCGGACGCTCGAAGCCCGGCCCCGACCGCACCGGCCGAGGCACCGCACCACCCCCGGCGTTCGCACCGTTCGCACCCCCCGACCGCACATCGGAGTTCGGCCTGACACCCTCCGGCTCCCCACCCAGACGCTGCCCCCTGCCGGGGAAGGCGCCGCTGCCCGAGCCCGCCGACGTGCCCGGGCCGGCGTTCGACGTCCCGGCGTCGGGGCGCGCGCCCGCGGCCGGGCTGCCGCCCGCGGCGTTGTTCGCCCGGTCGGGAACCGGGCGTCCGGACGATGCCGGCCCGCGCTGCCCGGGCACCGGGGAGTCCGGCGTGGACGTGCTCGGCCCCGGCTGTGTCCGGGTGCCGGACACGTCGGCCGTCGGCCGCGTCTGCTCCGGGGCGCCGGTACCGGAGCCGGGGCGGGTGTGCGGGCCCGTCGGACCGGACGGGCTGATGGTGGTCGTCTCGACGCGGCTGGTGCCGCCGGTGCGAGTGGGGCCGGTGCGAGTGGGGCCGGTGTTCGGCGTCGTGCCCGCCGGCGTCGCCGGGTCCGCGCTGTGACCCGTCGGGACGTTCCGTACCGGGCCGTGCGTCGGGCCGCCCGGTGTCTGGGTGTGCGGTGTGGCCGTCTCCGGGCGGCCCACCGCGGGCCCGGGACGCGGCGTCCCGCTTCCCGGCACCGTCGCATTCGGCACGGAGGTGTCCACCCGTCCCACCCCCGGCCCCGGGCGCGCCGCACCACCCGGGTTCAGGGACACCGTCTCCGAGAGGTCGCCGCGCAGCGGCGGAGGTGTGTGGACGCCGGTCACCGAAGGGGTGCTGACGTGCGGGGTCGAACTCTGCGGGACCGGCGTGTTCCTGGGGATCTGGACGTTGGGGGCGCCGCCGTCGACGGTGGCGGGGTTCCCGGCCTTCGGGCCCGTGCCGGTGGGGCGCCAGTCCGGCCCCATCCAGCCGCCCACGCCGGCGCCGATCCCGATGTTGATGCCCTCCGCCTTCCAGTCGATGTGGAAGTCGTTGTGCGTGGCCCACGAGGCCAGGGCCTGCGCGAACACGTCCGTGCCCAGGGTGATCGCGCCCCCCAGGATCGCGTTGATCAGGAAGTTGCCGACGGGTGCCAGGGCGCCCATCGCCGAGACGACGCGGCCGACGACGCCCACGATGAACGCGAGGGCCCGGCCGACGACCCCGAACAACATGCCCAGCAGGGCGCCGAGGCCCGGGAGGAGGAAGCTGAGCACCAGCCCGAAGAGGGCGGCGAGGCCGGCCAGCGCCTCCGCCTCGTTGATCTCCTCGATGGTGCTGTCGAGCTGGTTCGCGTAGGTCTGCAGCGCCTCGCTGATCCGCCAGGCGGTGATCGCCGACTCGAGGAGTTTGAGGGCGACACCGCCGCCCGGCGCGCCCCCGCCCGCGTTCTGGCTGGACGCATACGCCTCGCGCGCCGCGTCCGAGGCGATGCCGGACCAGGGGATGCCGCCGACCGCCGCGGTCGTGGACGCGTACGTCTCGAAGAACGTGTTGCCCACCTGCATCCAGTGGTCGGCCAACTCACGGATGGGCTGGGAGTCGAAGCTGATGGGCGCCATGTCGGGTCCTTCGCGGCGGCCGGGCGCCCCTGCGAGGGGCGGGGCCTGGGGCAGTGGGGTGGGAGGGGCCTGGGACGGCGTGCCGGGGTCAGTCGATCCCCGGATCGAGCACGGTCTGCACGATCGCGGGCTGGACACGGCGGCCCACCAGCACACCGCGGCCGGCAAGCCGGCGGGCCGCGCGCTGGTCGCCGATGAGGACGCCCTCGCGGGGGTCGCCGGAGAGGATCAGGCCGCCGGTGCCGAACTCCTGCATCCTGCTGAGCAGAGGATCGGACATCAGTGCGCGTCCCGCTCCGGTGACCCGGCGGGCGACCACCAGGTGGAAGCCGATGTCGGCGGCGTGGGTGAGGTATTCGGCGAGCGGGGCGAGCGGGCCTCGCTGCCCGGCCTGCCCGGCGACCAGGTCGTAGTCGTCGACGACGGCGTACAGCTCGGGCCCGGTCCACCAGTCGCGCCGCCGCAGTTCGCGGGAGCTGATCCCCGGGGGCGGCATCCGCTCGCTGAGCTTGGCGGTGAGCTGCTCGACGTACGCCGCCGCATGGTCGTTGTCGGCCGCCTGGGCGGCCAGGTACTCGTCGGGCACGGTCTCCAGCAGCGAGCGCCGGTAGTCGAAGACCATGAAGCGGATGTCGTGCGCGGAGTTGCGCTCGGCCGCTCCGCGCATCCAGGACCGCAGGAGCGAGGTCTTGCCGGAGCCGGAGTCGCCCAGGACCAGGAAGTGCGGGTCTCCCGTGCCCAGATCGATCGTGGCCGGTGCCAGGTCGGACTCCCGTATGCCGATGGGCACTTCTGTCGCGGAGCGGGCACGGGGGACGGTTCGTGCGGCGGTGACCGCCTTCCCGTCGGGCGCGGGACCGGCGGCGGCCGCGGGACCGGCCTCGGCCGCCGCGGCGGAACGCGCCGTCTCGGCGCGCTCGGCCGCCTGCGCGGTCTCGACCGCGGCGGCCAGCTCGGCGGGGGTGATCAGCTCGGGCAGCACCCGCACCGGCGGGGCGGCCGCGCCGGTCCACCGGGCCGCGGACTCCGCGATCGCGCTCTGCTGCGCGGCGCCGAGTCCCTCCAGGGTCTGCGCCCCGTCGAGCCGGGGCAACGCGATGTGCATCAGATCGCCGGGGGGTGCGATGCCGCGCCCGGGAACAGCGTTGACCAGCAGTTTGGCGGCCTTGCGGTTGACTTCGGACTCGCCGGTCTCGTTGAGCCGCAGCTCCAGCCGGCCGCCGATGGCGTCACGCAGGTTGGTGCGTATCTCCATCCAGCGGTTGGCGGTGATCAGCAGATGGACTCCCACCCCGAGGCCGCGCGTGGCGATGTCGAGCACCTGGCTCTCGGCCTCGTCCACGGCCGCGCGCAGCGCCGCCCAGTTGTCGATGGCCAGCACGATGTCGGCCGCGTTCTGCCCGTCGGGCAGCCCGCCTCGGACCCTCAGCCGGCGGAAGTCCGCGGCGGAGTCGATCCCGAGCCGTTCGAAGAGCCGCTCCCGGTCGATGACGGTCTGCCGTACGACGGCGAGCACCCGGCGCACCCTGGCCTCGTCGTGCCGGGAGGCCACGCCGGAGACATGCGGCGCCCGCTCGAAGGGGCCCAGCGAGCCACCACCGAAGTCCGCGCAGAAGAACTGGAGTTCATCGGGCGTGTGGGTGAGCATCGCGCTGAGCACGATGGTCCGCAGCGCCATGGACTTGCCGGTCTGCGGCGCGCCGACGATGGCGACATGGCCGTGCGCCCCGTCGAGGTTGACCTGCAGGGCGCGCTGCGCCTGCAGCAGCGGCAGGTCCACCACCCCCAGGGGGAAGACGAGCCGGCCGAGGGGGAGGTTGCCCTTCACGGCCTGGAAGCCCCGGTCGGGGTCTTCGCCGACCGGGCCCAGCAGCGAGTCGAGGTCGATATGCGGCGGCAGCGGGGGCAGCCACACCTGGTGCGCCGGGCGGCCGTACATCCCCAGCCGCTCCACCACGACCTGCATCTCGGTACGGGTCCCCGCGGCCGGCAGCGGCACCGGAGCCGGCGCCGTATCCTCTTCCGGCTCCCCGGTGCGGGCCAGTTCGGCGGTGCGCAGCCCGTACGGCACCGGCTCCGGCGGGGGGCCGGTCCGGGCCGGCTCTGTGCCGTCCGCCTGGTAGGCGCCCGAGACATGGGCGACCCGGAACCGCTCGTAGACCGACTCGTCGACCTTGAGGTACGCCGAGCCGGGGATCGGCGGCAGCTTGTAGGCGTCGGCCGTGCCGATGACCGCCTTGGACTCGGCGGCGGAGAAGGTCCGCAGGCAGATCCGGTACGACAGGTGGGACTCCAGGCCGCGCAGCCGGCCCTCGTCCAACCGCTGGGTGGCGAGCAGCAGGTGCATGCCCAGCGACCGGCCGACCCGGCCGATCTGGACGAACAGCTCGATGAAGTCCGAGCGCTGGGAGAGGAGTTCGCCGAACTCGTCGACCACGATCACCAGGTACGGCATCGGCTCCAGCGGCCTGCCGTGCACATCGGTGCCGCCCTGGGCCTGCAGCAGTTGGTACTGGCGGACGGAGTCGACGTTGCCGGCGTCGCGCAGCATCCGCTGGCGGCGCTGCTGTTCGCCGATGAGCGCGGCACGCATCCGGTCGACCAGGGCGAGGTCGTCGGCGAGGTTGGTGATCAGACCGGCCACGTGCGGGAGTTCGGTGACCCCGGCGAAGGTGGCGCCGCCCTTGAAGTCGACCAGGACGAAGCTGAGGTGTTCCGGCGAGTGGGTCATGGTCAGGCCGGTGACCAGGGTGCGCAGCAGTTCGCTCTTGCCGGAGCCGGTGGCGCCCACGACCAGCCCGTGCGGGCCGATGCCGCCCTGCGCGGACTCCTTGAGGTCGAGCACCAGGTCCTCGCCGGTGCCGGTCACCCCGATCGGGATCCGCAGCAGCGCCTCGTCGTCGGGGGCGCGCCACAGGGCGGTGGGGTCGAGCTCGGCGAGGTCGCCGACGCCCAGCATCCGGGGCAGCGACACGGTGCGGGAGAGCACTTGGTCGCGCTCGCCGGACAGCCGCAGCGGGGCCAGGGTGCGCGCGACCGCTTCGTACAGCGCGGGCTCGGCCTCGTCGGCGACGGCGTCCTGGACCGGGTTGAACAGGCTCGGGTCCCGGCTCTCCAGGGTCAGGTCCCCGGTGTCCTCCAGCCGGGCGCGGACATCGACCCGGCCGGGCTCCTCGTTCTCCTTGCGCACCAGGCAGACCACATGGATACCGCTGCCCGGGCCGGCCTCGGCCAGCAGTTCGGCGAGCAGGGGCGTACGGGCCCAGGCGGCGTCGGGGCGGTAGCCGTCGACGACCACGACGCAGCGCCGGCCCAGGGTGGCCTTGTCGCGCGCCGAGGGCAGCAGGGCGGCGCGCTCGGTGCGCTCGGCCCGGGCCCGTTCCAGCCGTCGTTCGATGATGTCGGCGATGCCGTCGAGACGGCGGGCGACGGTCGGCACGAGACCGGCGGCGGAGCCCCCGGCGTCGGTCTCATGGGTGTGCGGCAGCCATTTGGTCCAGTCCCAGGGCGAGTCGTCCTCCTGCTCGTTCTCCCGGTCCGGCTCCTGCGGGGCGAGTACGACGAGTTGGACGTCGTCCGGGGCGTGCAGCACGGCGAGTTGCAGCAGCAGTGCGGCGGCGGTGGCCCGGGTACGCTCGGCGGAGCCCAGGAGGCTGACCACGCCGCTGCCGGCCAGGTCGATCCAGGCGGGCTGCAGCCCGACCGTCGCGTAGTCGCGGGCCAGCTTGTCCGAGGCGCGCTGGGACAGCGGCTCGTACTCGGCGGTCGGGTCGGACTTGTTGCTCTGTGTGAGCTGCAGCTTCGCCGCGCCACGGCCGAGTCCGAGCCGTACCTTCAGGAAGTCGGCGTCGGTGGGACGGCGTTCCCAGACCCGGCGGCGGCCGACGGCGATGGCCCACAGCCGGCGCGGGCTGGGGTGCAGGAAGGCCCCGACCGCGCGCTGGGCCGCCGCCGAGGCGCGGGCCTGGGCACGGATGCCGGAGAGGTACTCGACGTAGCGGTCCCGCTGGCGCAGCCGCTGCCGCCGGGTGGTGGAGCGGGACTGCCAGCGGACGTAGAGCGTGATGGCCACGGACAGCACCACGAAGGACACGCCCATCATGATCATCCACGGCCGGCCGAAGGTGACCAGGTACGCGGCCATGCTCACGCTGCTGAGCAACGGCAACAGAACGACCAGCCAGTTGGCCGCCTGGCTGGTGTGGGGTTTCTGGGGCGGGGCGGCCAGGGAGATCTTGTTCTCCGGCAGCGAGGGCGGGAAGGTCCGGGCAGGGCGGTGGAAGGCGATGCGCGTCATGTCGTGGTGTCCTTCACCAGTCCGCGGTGATGGCGGTGAGGTCCCCGTTCGTCTGATCCTGCGGCGACGAGTCGGGGGTGCTGCCGCCGGAGGAGTCCAGGCCCTGGAGGAACTTCTGGAACATCTCGGCGAGCGCGACCTCGGTCTGGGCGTTGCCCGCGGCGACCGCCATCACACCGGCGGCCATCACGTTGAGCACCCCGCTCTCCGGGGCGTCCTCGGTGCCGAACAGGCCGCGCATGGTCGACGTCCACTGGTTGTTCATCTTCTCCACCTCCTCCTGGGTCCGGCCGGCCCAGCCGAGCGCGAGACCCGCCAGCGTGTTGTTGATCGCGGTGATGGTGTCCGCGACCTCCTTCGCGTGCGCCAGCAGCTTCCTGGCGCTGTCGGAGAGCCCTGTGGGGTCGATGTACAGGGAGGAGAGGTCGTAGTCGGCGAGGTCAGGCATGCGGGGCTCCGCTGTCGGGGTGTGCGGCTCCGCCGGGCGGAGACCGCGCGACGTCAGGTCATGTTGTGGTAGTTGGCGATTTCCATGGCGTGGTAGTTGTCGTACGCCACCCGCAGTCGGCGGGCGACCTCCTCCAGCAGGTCGTGCAGTTCGCCCTGCGCGCGTGCGAACCACTGCTGCACCTCTTCGAGGCTGGCGGAGGAGGGGGTCTGCCATTCGGCGCCGACCGTCTCGAACTCGGCGGCAATCTGGCTCATGACCGACGCGATATGACTCGACTGCCCCCTGACCGTCCCACCGGCTTCTTTCAGATGACCCAGATGCACCTTGAAATCAGACCACGACATATCGGGCACGATTCGCCCCTCTCATAACGGCTTGCGAGGCGCTCGACGAACTCGTATCAATCACGTGGGAACGCGCATCGCCACCCTCGGAAACCAAGCTCTGGTACTTTAGCAGAGGATGAAAGAGAGGTTGGCGATGCCGGACGAAGGCAATATCACTCACTCACCGTACGACCAATGGCAGCAGGACCCGGGCTCGACCGAACCGGGGAACGATCCGGACCGCGGAAAAGAATTCGGATATCTGGTGCCGAACGTCGCGGTCGGCTGGGGCGCACTCCCCACCTTCAACAACCCGCCCCCGGACGCCGGGCAGCAGGGGGACACCGTCTCCAGCTCCGACGTACCCGCGACGCCGCCCATCAGGGTGGACCTGGCAGGCCTGCGAGCAACCGAGAACGCCCTGCTCAGCGCGGCGCGGACGGCGGTCGACGCCTACCGGGGACTGCGCGAGCACGTACTGTCCGCCAAGGACGACGTGTTCGGCCAGAACGAGATGGACTGGTACAAGGACCCGACCTACTACGGCTCCATTCCGAGCGAGGTCCCCAGCAAGATCCAGCCCATGGCTCGAGAATTCGCGGCGTCCATGAATCCGGCAATGGAAAAGGCGCTGTACTTCATGGGAACAACTCTGGAACTGGTCGGCGAATACATCGCGCTCGTGAACAGGACCGGGCAGACCTACGCCGAGGTCGACCGCGCGTCACGTTTTCCGACCGAAGGCACCTCCCAGGATGTCGTGACCTGAACCGAAATCCGTTCCGCCCCCCGGCGGTCTTTCGGATCGCTGTCCGCCGACGGTTGTCACCTGCCGTCGGCGGACGCGTTTCCGGTGCAGGAGATCCGTCAATTCCCCATCACCCCCACCACGGCCCTCGGCGGCAGATCCTGCGGCCGCACGACCGTCAGATCCTCGGTGCTGGGACTCGGCAGTTCGGCCACCCGCTGGGCGTGCAGTTCGGTCATCCGCTGGAACACCTGCCGGGCCGTCCGGCCGTTGCCGAAGTGCTCGGTGCGCTCGATCCCGTCGAAGTACTCCAGCAGCGCGGCCAGCGTCTGGTCCGGCAGGTGGTACTGGTGCCGGGCCGCCTGGTAGCGGACGATCTCCACCAGTTCGCCGGAGGAGTAGTCGTCGAAGGTGAGGGACCGGGTGAACCTGGAGCCGAGCCCCGGGTTGGAGCCGATGAAGCGCTCCATGTCGGTGGGGTAGCCGGCGGCGATCACCACGACCTCGTCGCGGTGATCCTCCATCAGCTTCACCAGCGTCGCGATCGCCTCGTGCCCGAAGTCGGTCGACTGCCCGTACGGCACCAGGGCGTACGCCTCGTCGATGAACAGCACTCCGCCCAGCGCCCGCCGGAAGACGGCCGTGGTCTTCGGCGCGGTGTGGCCGACGTACTCCCCGACCAGCGAGCCGCGGTCGGCCTCCACCAGGTGGCCGCGGGCCAGCAGTCCGAGGGCGGCCAGCAGCCGCCCGTACAACCGGGCCACCGTGGTCTTGCCGGTGCCCGGATTGCCGGCGAACACCAGGTGGCGGCTGAGCGGCGGAGGCTGCAGCCCGGCCTCCTGGCGCCTCTGCACCATCTGCATGACCTTGGCCAGCGAGCCGACCTCCTGCTTGACCCGGTCGAGGCCGACGAGCGCGTCCAGCTCTGCCAGCAGGCCCGGGAGCTGCTCCCGGGTGGCGCCCTCCGCGGACTCCTCCCGGGTGGAACGCCTTCCCGCCGAGGCGGACTTCCTCGGCGCCGGACCGCCGGCCACGGCCGCGGCCCGCGGCTCCGCCTCGGAGTGCGGCAGGGTGCTGACCGTCACGTCCCGTACCCGGCAGTCCTCGAACACCGCCTGCGCGTCCTCGGCCGCCGACAGGTCCTCCTGGACGTCGTGCACCAGCAGTCGGCGCAGCACCGGCGCCGCCCCGGAACCGGTGTGGACGGCGGGGAAGGCCGAACCGGAGATCTCGCAGTCCTCCAGGACGCCCGCCCCGCCCTCGTGCACGTACACCCCGTTCTTGCCGGCGCCGGTGACGGTGACCGCGCGGATCCGCGGTGTGGCCCCGGTCCACACCACCAGTCCGCTGCCCTGCGCGCCGGAGATCTCCGTCTCCTCGATCCACGCCTGGCTGCGTTCCTCCAGGAACACCCCGGCCGACCCGGTACCGACCACCCGCCCGCCGGTGATCAGCGCCGCCGTACCGGCCGCCACCTCTATCCCGGCGCGCCGGGTCGTCCGCACCTCGCAGCCGTCCAGCAGCGGCCGGTGCCGGGTCTCGAGCCGTATCCCGGTCTCCGCGTCGCTGATCACGCAGTCGCGCAGCACCGCGTCCGCCCCGTCCACCGTGACCCCCGTCAGCCCGGCGCGCTCGATCCGGGTGCGTTCGGCCAGCAGGTCGGCGCCCTGGGCGATCCGGATGCCGTGCTGGGCGCTGTCCTCCACCGCGCAGTCCGCCAGCACCGCGCGAGCGTTGCCGGCGAGCTGCACCGCGGAGTGGCCGGTGACCGCGATCCGGCAGTCGGCCAGTTCCAGTACGGCGTCCCCGTCGGCGAGCAGTCCGCCGGTGCCGGTGCGGGAGAACACCCCGCCCCGGGCCCGGACTTCGGCGGTTCCGCCGACCGCGACCGCGCTGTCGGGCACGTCGACGATGCGGACCGACTCCAGCTCGACCCGTGCGGCGCCGTACGCGAACAGTCCCGCGCCGTGCGCCTCCCGGACGTCGCAGTCCCGCAGCAGCACCCCGCTGGAGCCGGAGACCAGCACGCCCTCCGCCCGGGTGCGGAAGATCTCGCAGGCGTCGAGCCGGATCCGGCGCTCGTCCTGCCCGGCGCCGGCGCCCTCGCCGCCCGTGCCGGGACCCGCCGCCTCGGACCGGTCCCGGTCCTGGTGCGGCGGCTGCGGCGCGGGCCGGCCCGGCGGGTCCTCGATCCGTACGCCCTGCGCCTTGGTGTCGTGCAGGCGGCAGCCGCGCAGCAGCGGTTGTGCGGGCGCGTACACCAGCAGGGCGGCATCGCCGGTGTGGGCCAGCTCGCAGTCGTCGAAGGTCGCCCTGCCGGTGCCGCCGAGCAGGACCCCGCAGTCCGTGGTGCGCTGCACCCGGGTGCGGCGCAGCTCCGCCCGGGCGGTGTCGACGACGGTGATCCCGTAGCCGTCGATCGAGCGGACGGTGCAGTCCTCGAAGGTGCCGCGTGCGGTCCCGGTGAGGTGCACCCCGGCCCGCTCGGCGTCGTGCACCGTGCAGCCGTGTACCTGCGCCGTGCTGTCCCGGGCCAGCTCCAGCCGCCCGCCGGACAGTTCGCAGCGCTCCAGCTCCAGCGCACCGCCCCGGGCCAGCACCACGGGTTCGGCCCGGTCCCCGCCCTCGATCTCCAGTTCGCGCAGGCGGACACGGCCCGCCGAGACGCTGACGGCCGGGCCGTGCGCCGCGGTGATCCGTACGGTGCCAGGGCCCTTCTCGGCCACCACGGTGATGTCGCGGTCCAGGACCAGGGATTCCGTATAGGTGCCGGGCTGGATGGAGACCACCGCGCCGTCGGCCGCCGCGCGGATCGCCGCCCCGACGGTCCGGTGGGTCCCCCAGCCGCGGGAGGCGACGCGCTGCAGTGCCGTCGTCACATCGACTCACCCAGCTTCATCAGCGTGCCGAACACCCCGAAGACGCCGACGGCGAGCAGCACGGCCGCGAGTGCCAGCGTCGAGGACAGCCCGCCGGTCCAGGCGGGCCGCTCACCGATCGGCTCGCCCTCGGGGAAGGCCCGGATCAGGCCGGCGCCGAGCATCACCGCGCCCGCCAGCAGACCGGCCAGCGGCCCCGCCCAGTCGGGCGCGCCGAGCTCGCCGGGGGCGCTGACGGCGACGGCCAGCAGGCCCGTCGTACCGGCCACGACCGCCGGCAGCACCGCCGCGGTGATCTTCAACTGGCCCGCGCGCAGCAGCAGCGCCCCGCTCACGCACACCACCAGGACCAGACCGCAGGCGTTCTCGGAGGTGACCAGTGGCACCAGGGCGGCGATCAGTGCGGCGCAGAGCAGCTGGGCCAGCCCGGCCAGCACCCGGCGGCCCCTGCGGACCAGCTCCGGGACGGCCTCGCCGGTCGCTGTGTCCTCGCCGGGGGAGGCGGACAGCGCGACGAGATGCCCGGCGACCACCGGGGCCACGCTCAGCGAACCCATCGCCAGCACCGCGACCACAGCCGCGCTCTCGGTGCCGTCGGCGCCGAAGCCGGCCAGCAGACCCGCGACGGGCAGCACCACGGCGGTGACCACCAGCGTGGTCAGGGTGAGCACGTGGTTGACGGCCAGCCGGGCCGCGAGGGCGCCCGCCAGGGCGCCGGCGGCCCCCGCGACGACCGTCCTTGGGGTGGAGTCCAGCACGGTGGGGAGCAGGACCGCGCTGACCGCGAGGAGCGGTACGGCCGACAGCGCCATCCCCAGCCGTACCGGCAGGGCCAGCGGCCAGGCGCGCCGGGTGGCGTGCCCGGCGAGCAGGGCCAGGCCGAACCCCGCCGCCATCGCCGCCGCCCCGGCCGGCGGGTAGCGGGGGCTGTCCACGGACAGTCCCACGAACCGGGCGAGGGCGCCGGCCATCCCGCCGAGGCCGAGGAAGAGCAGGGTCAGCGCGCGGTGCCGGGTGTCCCAGCGCAGCCCCTCCTCGTTGGCCTCCTGGACGAGTTCGTCGAGGTCGGTGATGAGGGGCTCGTCGAACTCACCCGCCGCCACGTCCCGCAGGTACAGCGTGGCGCCGTCCGCGACGCCGGACTCCGTCAGGGACGCGCCCGGAGAGAACGGCTTGGCGCCGGGCAGGGCCAGGGACCAGACCGCCGGGAAGGTCTCGTCCTCTTCCTCCTGACCGGTGAGCCGCAGCAGGGTCGGGGTGTACTCGGCGATGGCGGCCCGGGCGGGTATCGCCAGGTCGACCCGTCGCCGGGTACCGACCACCGTGATCCGGCACCGTTCGTCGTCCACTTTGTACTGTCCTCGGGGTCGTGGGGTGGGGGAAGGGCCCGAACGACAGGCCCTAGTTGCCGTTGTTCCAGGTCTGGATGTTGGACAGTTCGGCGTCCGCGCTGTTCTGGTAACTGATGTTCAGCGCCCGGGCGATCTCGCCGAGGACGCCCACCTGCGGGTCGAACAGGCCCATGGCGGCCTGGTCCCACTCGGTCTGCCGCTCCTGGTAGTAGCCCGCGGCCTGGCTCCGGATCCAGGAGTCGGCGAGCGGGGTGAGCCGCCGCTTCAGCTCGTTGAGCCGGTCGATGCAGTCGTCGGCACGGTTGACGATGGCCGGCCCGGCGTCGCCGAGGCCGGCGGTGACGAGGATCGGGAGGCTGTCGGGGCTGGGCACAGGGGGCTCCTTGGGAGGATGTCGCGATCCGGTGCGACCGCGGCGTGTGTCGGCGTGCGCCGGCCGGGTCCTGTACCGCGGGCACAGGCGGGGCCGGCGAGGTTCCGTCCGCAGGCGGTGCGGGAACGGCCCTCAGGTGAAGTTGGCGGCCGGCAGACTGGTCTTGATCGAGGCCATGTTCCGGTGATTGGTGATCTCGGTGTTGTCGTAGTTGTGGTAGTTGCCCATCAGTCCGTCACCGATGGCCGTGAGCGCCTCGTTCAGCTGGGCGGCGTAGCGGTTCCACAGCACCATCAGGTCCTGGAACTCGTTGGCCGCCATGCCCTGCCACTCGTTCTGCAGGCCGATCACGTAGTTCTGCAGTTCCTGCAGCCACACCGCGACGTCGTGCGCGGTCAGATGCGTGTCGCCGGCGGCGGCCTGCAGGTCGAGCAGCGTGACGCCGTACTCGACACCGCCGACGGTCGTGTGGGGAGTGGGAGTGGACACGGACCATGACTCCTCGGAGCTGTCCCGGGACCGCTGGTCACGGGCTGGATGGTGGTGGTGGTCTGACCGGTGTGATCACAGCGCCGGAGCCGGCCTGGACAGCCCCGTTCACCGGGCCGGGCGCTCGTCGGTCCGGCGAGCTGGATGACCGCGCTGCCGCGCGAGGGACGGAGTTCATTCACCCGCTTGGAGTGGTTCCGCTCGCACGAAGAAAAGAACGCGAAGAAAAGAATATGCGTCCGCCGCGACCGATCGCGCCGCGAGACCCGTGACATCGAATGCGTAAACCGGGTCGACGGCGCGCTGGATTTACCGTTCTTTTCTCAGTGTCGACCCGGTCGACTCGACGACGTCGGACACGGGGCACCTCCAACTGTTGTCGGCCTTCGGCATCCGGCTCCGCAACGGTACGCCCACCGGCCGCCGGAGGATTGCCTGCCCGTGCACGACAACTTGCCTGTCAGTGCACGGCGTTCAGTTGCACGGCGGGAACTTTTCGGCACCACCAAGCCGCGGACCACGCCCACCTCAGGCCGCAACTCGCCGACGCCGGAGCACAATAGCCGAACAAGGCCAGATAAAGCCGATTTCGCCCGTCCGGACACCATTGACTGCCCCGGAGGTCACCTGCGGTCACCTGCGGCGAGGCATCCAGGCCATCCAGGCCCGACGTGGCCGAATTCAGCCGCATACCGCTGCGGTACATTCGCGGCGGAGTTCACGTTTGACCCGTGCGAGAATCCCCAAGAAGCGGCCGGCGCCAATTGGTAGGGGAACAAAGCCTGTTGTAGAGTGCGCAACAATTTACGCAGAGCCATGACTCAGGCGCTGACAGCCGATCACCCTCGATGTGGTCGGCCAAGGGTTACCGACTCGTCGTCACGACAGGTGCCGCAACCCGTACCCCCGAAAGGATTCACGGCAGTGGGCGAACCCACCCGTAAGGAGCCCAGAGCACCAGGAATTCCGGGCTTCGCCGCAAGCTTCGCGTCAAGCTCCCGGCAACCCGGGGACCGTGACACACCCAGCGTGCTGTCACGGGTGCTCACCTCCGGCCTGGTGATCGTGGTCCTGGGCGCCGGTGTCTTCGGCGTCGGCAAACTGATCGACTACCAGCGCGACCGCAAGCAGGCGGCCGAGCGGGCCACGAGCACGGAGAAGCCGCTTTACAGCCCCAGCGCCACTCCGGGAGGGGGGCGCGAACAGCGGAGCGCCCGTCCGCCGTCCGGCTCCGGCTCCGGATCCGGCGGGGGCGGCCCGGTGCGGTACGAACCACCGGCGTACACCCCGCACAAGGGGGCGGCGAGCCCGACCGCCTCGCCCTCCTCGGGCTCCGGCGGCAAGGGCGCTTCGGCATCCCCCTCGGGCGGCGTCACGAAGAGTGCGCAGCAGCCGGTGTCCGGCGGCGGGAAGTCGGTGAGCAGCGCCGGCAGCGGCGGCGGTTCGGGCAGCTCCGGATACCGCATCGTCGGTGTGGACTCCAAGAAGTGCATCGATGTGACCGACCACATCTACAGCGCTCCGAACCAGACGGTGCTGCAGATCTACGGCTGCGGCAACAACCCGAACCAGCAGTGGACCTTCCACCAGGACGGCACCATCCGCTCGCTGGGGATGTGCATGTCCGTGCTGAAGGGCTCCACGACGGACGGCGCCGCCATCGACGTCTACGAGTGCAACGGCAGCGCCAGCCAGCAGTGGCGCTTCACCACCGCGGGGGACCTGGTCAACGTCAAGGCCGACAAGTGCGTCGACGTCAGGGACTTCGGCACCGCGAACGGCACCCGGCTGCAGCTGTACAGCTGCGCCGGCACCGGCAACCAGAAATGGCGGCTGGCCTGACGGCCGGCAGAGGCAGGAGTCCCACCATGACGAGCCCGCTGGGCGCACGCCGCCCCGACATGCAGCAGTTCCTCCGGCAGGCCCAGGCGATGCAGCGCAGTCTGCTCGACGCTCAGCAGGAGCTGAGCGCACTGCGGGTCCAGGCCGTCTCCGGCAATGGCGCCGTACGGGCCACCGTCGACGGCTCCGCGCAGTTGCGGAAGCTGGAGATCGCGCCCGTGGCCGCCGACCCGCACGACACCGAGGGCCTCGCCGAACTGGTGCTCGCGGCCGTCCGGGAAGCCACTCGGTCGGCCCGGGAGCTGGCCCAGCAGAGAGTGCTGCCGGCCATCGCGCACTCCTTCGGCGAGTCGATCACGGAGAACCTGCGCGGGGTGACGGACGACGACTGACCGGATCGCCGGTCCGGGCCGGCCGCCGACGGACCGGGATCCGGTGCGGCGGGGCCCGGCGGGGTGCGCCACCGAGGCCGGCCCCACGACGGCGATCCTGCCTCCCGCCACGAGGCCGGCCGTCGAACTCCAGCACATCGCGCCTCCGGGGCCGGACCGTCACGGTCCGGCCCCGCTTCATGCCCGCCGGGCGGACATTTACGTCGGCAAGCCCCCACACGTCCGATGAATCGCGCAACAACTATTGACGACCACCCACAGTCCCCTGGTATCCAGTTGTCCGGAGCACCGGGCGTTGTTCGTCATCACGAACATGAGCCGCAGTCACATCCTGCCCGGGCGCCGTTCGAGCCACCCCCGTGTGGCGGTACAAGCACGACGGCACCACGCGTCACGACCGCATGAGCGTCCGTACCGACCCTTGACCGCCTGGAGTTCGGCATGCCGACATCCCCGCCCGGGAAGCGACGCACCTGCCGTGCGACCGTCCCATCGCGGCAGGCCGCACGTCCGTCCCGGCTCCCCGTGGCGCCGGTGTCGCACGTGTTCGCAGGTCGCCCGCGGCGCAGCGGATCACCCCCCACTCACCGGAGAGGTTTCCCACCGTGTCTTCTTCCGGACTCAGCCGACGCAGCATGCTCATCCTGAGCGGCCTCACCGGCGCCGCCACGGCCGGGCTGTTGCCCGCCGGCGTCGCCAGAGCCACCAATGGTCCGAGCAATTACACCCCGAGCTGGTCCTCCGTCGACCAGCACCCGCCCGCGCCGGAATGGTTCCAGGACGCCAAGTTCGGCATCTACTACCATTGGGGCGCCTACAGCGTCCCGGCGTACGGCAGCGAGTGGTACCCGCGCCTGATGTACAAGGCGGGCGACGGGTGCAACACCCATCACAAGGCGACCTACGGCGACCCCTCGGCCTGGCCGTACCACAACTTCATCCAGGGCGCCCAGGACAAGGCCGGCGACTTCGTCCAGTTCGCTCCCAAGCTGAAGTCGGCCGGCGGCAACTTCGACCCCGACGAGTGGGCGCAGCTGTTCGCCGACGCCGGAGCGAAGTTCGCCGGACCGGTCGCCGAGCACCACGACGGGTACTCCCTGTGGAACAGCTCCGTCAACGAGTGGAACTCCGTCGCCAAGGGGCCCAGGCTCGACCTGTTGCGGCTGCACGCCGACGCCATCCGCAAGAAGGGCCTCAAGCTGTGGGTCTCCCTGCACCACGCCTACAACTTCCTGGGCTACTTCGACAGCGTGCCCGCGCAGTCGGACGCCGGCCTGAAGAAGCTCTACGGCCAGCTCGACCGGGCGTCCGAGCAGCAACTGTGGCTGGACAAGCTCAAGGAGGTCATCGACGGGTACCAGCCCGACATCCTCTACCAGGACTTCGACCTCAACAACATCGACGAGTCGAAGCGGCTGGACTTCCTCGCCCACTACTACAACCAGGCCGTCTCCTGGAACAAGGACGTCGTCGCGACGTACAAGGACGGCCTCGACAACCGCGGTGAGGTCTACGACTTCGAGCGGGGCGGGCCGGCCGACATCCAGACCCCCTACTGGCTGACGGACGACTCCGTGTCCAGTTCGAGCTGGTGCTACACCACCGGCATCGGCTACTACTCGCTGAAGGCCCTGCTGCACGCCCTGCTCGACCGCGTCAGCAAGAACGGCACCATGGTGCTGAACATCGCCCCGATGGCCGACGGCACCATCCCGGCCGGACAGAAGTCCATCCTCCAGGGATTCGGCGACTACCTCCGGCGCTTCGGTGAGTCCGTCTACGCCACGCGAGCCTGGGTGGCCTACGGCGAGGGGCCCACCAAGATGGGCGGCGGTTCCTTCACCACGCCCGTGGAGGGCAAGAACACCGACATCCGGTTCACCCGCAGCAAGGACAACACGGTTCTGTACGCCACGGTTCTCGGCTGGCCCGGCAGCACTCTGAACATCACCACGCTGACGTCGAGCCGGTTCAGCCTGTCCACGCTGAAGTCGGTCCAACTGCTCGACTCGACGGCCGGCTCCTACGTCGATCTGCCCAACCGCACCCAGGACGGCTCGGGTCTGCACATCTCGATGCCGTCGGGCACCGCGCCCTTCAGCGCCCCCGCCTACGTGGTCAAGCTGACGTTCTCGGGACAGATACCGCCGCTGAACGCCGGTGCGCTGCCCACCGGCTGGGTGAAGATCGGCAACGTCACCAGCGGCCTGGCCCTGGACAGCGGAGGCAATGTCGCCTCCGGGTCCGCGGTGAAGCAGTGGACCTACGGCGACGGATCCACGAACCTGCAGTGGCAGTTGGTGGACCTGGGCACCGGCTACCACCGCATCGTGAACCGGACCAACGGCATGGTGATCGACAGCCTCGGGGACGCCACCGTCGGCGCCACCGCGAAGCAGAGCGCCTGGAGCGGCGGCAACAGCCAGCAGTGGAAGATCAGCGGTGTCGGCAACGGCCGCTACACCATCACCAACCGGAGCACCGGAACGTGCCTCGACTCGGGCGGCAACGTCAGCTCGGGCGCCACCGTCAAGCTCTGGTCCGCCGACGACAGCACCAACCTCCAGTGGACCGTCACCGCGGTCTGACACCACCGCCCCCGGCCCCTCGGACGGCCGGGCAGGCGCCGAGCACCACCGCGTCCTCCCCCACCGGACACCCAGCGACAAGGAGCGAACCGATGCCGCCCTCATCCGTCCTCTTACCGCGTCCCCCGTCCGCCGCGCGGCGTCCGGTGGCGGCCGCCGCCGCGTGCGTGGCAGCGGTCCTGACCCTGATGCTGGCCGCGCTGACCTGGCCGGCGCCGGCGTCGGCGGCCGGCGCCGGCCCCTGCGACCTGTACGCCTCGGGGGGTACGCCGTGCATCGCCGCCCACAGCACGGTGCGCGCCCTCTACTCGTCGTACAACGGCGCTCTGTACCAGGTCCGGCGTTCGTCGGACAACGCGACCAGGGACATCGGCGTCGTGGCCGCGGGCGGGGCGGCGAACGCCGCGGCCCAGGACTCGTTCTGCGCCGGCACCACGTGTGTCATCACCTGGGTCTACGACCAGTCCGGGCACGGCAACAAGCTCGGCTACCAGGGCCCGGGCGGGATCGGCGGGTCCGACACGGCGGCCAAGGCCACGAGCGAGTCGCTCACCGTCGCGGGGAGCAAGGCGTACTCGCTGTACATCAACCCCGGCAACAGCTACTGGCGTGACGGCCACCTGACGGGCGTGCCCACCGGCAGCGCACCCGAGGGAATGTACATGGTGACCAGCGGCAAGCACGTCAACAGCGGCTGCTGCTTCGACTACGGCAACAGCGAGACCACCCGCAAGGCCGACGGCCCGGGAGCCATGGACGCGATCAACTTCAGCACGTCCTGCTGGTTCGGGGGCTGTTCGGGCTCCGGTCCCTGGGTGCAGGCGGACCTGGAATGGGGCCTGTTCCCCGGCGGCAGCAGCTCCTGGAACCCCAACCAGCGGGCCTTCACCGACAAGTTCGTCACGGCGACGCTGAAGAACAACGGCACCACGCGGTTCGCGATGAAGGGCGCCGACGCACAGTCCGGAGGCCTGGCCACGCTGTACGACGGCTCCCTTCCCAACGGCTACAACCCCATGAAGAAGCAGGGGGCGATCATCCTCGGCAGCGGCGGGGACTGCTGCAACGGCAACACCAACCTCAGCGCCGGCACGTTCTACGAGGGCGCCATCGTCTCGGGCTACCCCTCCGACGCGACCGAGAACGCCGTACAGGCGAACATCGTGGCCGCCGGCTACCGCTGACACCGACCGACAAGCCGACACCGACCGACAAGCTGACACCACCGACAAGAGGAGTCACCGATGTCAAGGTCCAGATTATGGTCTGTCATGGTCGCGACACTCCTGGCGTTCGCCATGGGCGTCACGGCCACGCAAGGCGCCTTCGGCGCCGAGGCGTCACCGACGGCGGGCAACACCGCCACCGCGACGGCCGGCTGCGGCAACGCCCCCACATGGCCAGCGGCACGTACACGATCCAGAGCGGCGGCAAGACCCGCAGCTACATCATCAAGGTCCCGGACAACTACGACCGCAACCACGCCTACCGGCTGGTCTTCGGGTTCCACTGGCTCGGCGGCACCGCCACCGACGTCGCCACCGGCCGCACCGTGGAGACCGGCACCTGGGCCTACTACGGACTGCAGCGACTGGCGAACAACAGCGCCATCTTCGTCGCACCCCAGGGACTCAACAACGGCTGGGCCAACAGCGGCGGTGAGGACGTCACCCTCGTCGACAGCCTGATCAGTCAGATCGAGGGAGCGCTCTGCGTCGACACCACCCGGCTCTTCGCCGTGGGCTTCAGCTACGGCGCCGCCATGAGCTACTCGCTGGCGTGCTCCCGGGCGACGGTCTTCCGCGCGGTCGCGGTCCAGTCCGGCGGACAGCTCAGCGGGTGCGCCGGCGGCACCCAGCCCATCGCCTACCTCGGCATACACGGCATCCGGGACGGCGTCCTCAACATCGCCGGCGGGCGGTCGCTGCGCGACAGGTTCGTCAAGAACAACGGCTGCACCGCGCAGAACCCGCCGGAGCCGGCACAGGGCAGCCTGACACACCGCGTCACCTCCTACTCGGGATGCTCGGCCGGGCACCCCGTCGAATGGGCCGCGTTCGACGAGGGACACATCGCCGCGCCCCAGGACGGAGCCGGCGGTGACAGCGGCTCCAGGACCTGGGTGCCGGGCGAGGTCTGGAAGTTCTTCACACAGTTCTGAAAGCCGTCACGCCGCGACAGAGCCGGTCCCGCCGCTCCCCGGCGGGCCCGGCCCCGCGCGCAGACCGGCGCCTACAGCGGAGCGGACGGCAGCCCGTAGGCGCGGACGGCGGTGCCCGCCAGGATCTCCCCTTGCTCGGCCGCACCGAGACCGGCGATCAAGGCGCGGACCGCCCCGAGGACGTCGGCGTAGCCGGCGGCGAGCCGGCACACCGGCCAGTCGGAGCCGAACATCACCCGCTCGGGACCGAAGGCGTCCAGGACGGTGTCCGCGTACGGCGCGAGGTCGTCGACGGTCCAGGACGCCCAGTCGGCCTCGGTGACCATGCCGGAGAGTTTGCACACGGTATTGGGCAGCGCCGCGAGCCGCCGCACCTCCTCCGCCCAGGGCTGGAGTTGGCCGGCGGCGATGGGGGGCTTGGCCAGGTGGTCCAGGACGAAGGTGAGGCCCGGCAGACGCCGCGCCGCCTCGACGGCCGCGGGCAGCTGGTGCGGCTTGACCAGCAGGTCGTAGACGAGTCCCGCATCGGCGACGGCGGACAGTCCGCGCAGCACGTCGGGGCGCAGCAGCCAGCGGGGGTCGGGCTCGCCCTGCACCAGATGGCGGATGCCCACCAGGTGTTCCCCGCCGGGGACTTCGCGCAGTGCGGCGAGGGCGTCGGCGACGTCCGGGGCGGTCAGGTCGGTCCAGCCGACGACCCCGGCGACCAGATCGCTGCCGGCCGCCAGGGCCAGGAACTCCGGGGTCTCCTCCGCGACGGCGACCGTCTGGACGAGCACGGTGGCGTGGACGCCGGCGACCCGGGCCTCGGGTTCCAGATCGGCGAGGGTGAAGTCACGGCGCAGCGGGGCCAGTCCGTCTTCGCCGAGCCAGTCCTGGTCGCGGACGGCGAGGTCCCAGACGTGGTGGTGCGAGTCGACGACGGCCGGCCCGTCCGGCACGGTGCTCACAGCTCCCACACCACGGGAAGCGAGGCGTCGGCGCCCTCGGCGGAGTAGTCGTGGACGACTTCCAGCAGGTCGGCCATCCGGGCCTGCCAGGCGATGTTCACGGGCAGCTTCTCCAGTTCGGCGATCACCGCGGAGTAGTCCTCGGTCTCCAGGACGTGGAAGAGGTCGGTGCCGCTGCGCCAGATGGTCCAGGCGGTGACGCCGGCGGCGCGGATCGCGGCGGTCAGTTCCTCGGGGACCTCCCGGTGGGCGGACTCGTACTCCTCGACGCGGTCGGCGCGGACCTTGGTGTGCAGGGCGATCCTCACATCGGCTCCTTCGACGGCGGGGCTTGCCCGGCGGCCGGTACGGGCGCGGGGACCGGTGTGCCCTGGTCCAGCAGTCCTTCCGCGCGCAGGTCGTCCCAGAGCGCGTCCGGGACGGCGCACCGCAGCAACTCCACGGCGTCGCGCACCTCCTCGGCGGAGCGGGCGCCGGTCAGCACCGCGGCCACGGCCGGATGGCCGAAGGGGAAGCGCAGCGCGGCGGCGCGCAGCGGCACACCATGACGTTCGGTGACTTCCTTCAGCCGCAGCGCCCGGTCGAGCACGGCGGCCGGGGCGGGCGCGTAGTCGTATGCGGCGCCCGGTCTCGGGTCGGCCAGCAGACCGGAGTTGAAGACGCCGCCGATCAGGACGCCACGGCCGCGGGCGGCGGCCGCGGGCAGCACGTCGGCGAGGCCCTCCTGTTCGAGCAGGGTGTAGCGGCCGGCCAGCAGAACGACGTCGATGTCGGTCTCGCGCAGGAACCGGGCGGGGACGGCGCACTGGTTCATGCCGATGCCGATCGCGCCGACGACGCCTTCGCCGCGCAGCCGTTCCAGGGCCGGGTACGCCTCGCGAAGTGCCTGGTCGGCGTGGTCGTCGGGGTCGTGCAGCAGGACCGTGTCCACCCGGTCCAGGCCGAGCCGGGCGAGGCTGGCCTCCAGGGAGCGCAGGACGCCGTCGGCGCTGAAGTCCCAGACGCGGCGGTGGGTCGCCGGTACGGCGAAGCCGTTCGCCAGGTCGTCACCGCCGTCGCCGTCGTCGGGCACCAGCAGGCGTCCGACCTTGGTGGAGACGGTGTAGGCCTCCCGGGGCCGGCCGCGCAGGGCTGCGCCCAGGCGGCGTTCGGACAGACCGAGCCCGTAGTGGGGAGCGGTGTCGAAGGCCCGGATGCCGGCGTCCCAGGCGGCCTCCAGGGTCGCGGCGGCCGCCTCGTCGGTGACGGGGCGGTAGAGGTTGCCGATGCCGGCGGCCCCGAACGCCAGCTCGGTCACCCGGACCTCGGAGCCGCCCAGCGTCGTCGTCCTCACGAGCCGGCCGCCGGACGCAGCCGGAGCCCCTGCATCCCGCCGTCCACCGCGAGGGCCGTGCCGGTGACGGACGCGGCGGCGGGGCTCGCCAGATAGACGACGGCCGCCGCCACCTCCTCCGCGGTGACCAGGCGCCCCATGGGCTGGCGCGCGTTCAGGGCGGCGCGCTCGGCCTCGGGGTCGTCGGCGGCGTCGAGCAGCCGTCCGACCCACGGGGTGTCGGCGGTGCCGGGGTTGACGCAGTTGACGCGGATGCCCTCACGGACGTGGTCCGCGGCCATGGCCAGGGTCAGCGCGAGGACCGCGCCCTTGCTGGCGGAGTACAGGGCACGCTGCGGGAGTCCGGCGGTGGCCGCGATGGAGCAGGTGTTGACGATCGCCGCGTTCGACGAGCGCCGCAGGTGCGGCAGGGCGGCCCGGCTGGTGCGCACCATGCCGAGGACGTTCACGTCCAGGACGCGGTGCCACTGCTCGTCGGGGTTGTCCTCGACCGTGCCCTGCGCGCCGATGCCGGCGTTGTTGACGACGATGTCCAGGCCGCCGAGCCGCCCGGCCGCGTCGGCGACGGCCGCGCGCACCGCGGCGTCGTCGGTGACGTCGGCCTTCAGGGCGAGCAGCGGCGCCGGCACGCCGGAGGGGTCCAGGTCGAGCACGGCGACCGAGGCGCCCTGGTCGGCGAGCAGCCGGGCGGTGGCGAGACCGATGCCGGAGGCGCCGCCGGTGACGATCGCCTTCAGGCCTGTCAGACCCGTCATGCGCGCTCCTCCTGTCCGGCGAGGTCGGCGGCCCAGAACGTGCCGTCCGGGTAACGGTATGCGGTGATGGATTCGGGGCGCATGGTGGCGGAGAAACCCGGGGCGAGCGGGGCGGTGTAATGGCCCTCGCGCATGACGACCGGCGCGGTGAAGTGCTCGTGGAGGTGGTCGACGTACTCGATGACCCGGTTCTCGGTGGTGCCGGACAGCGCCAGGTAGTCGAACATGGAGAGGTGTTGCACGAGTTCGCACAGGCCCACCCCGCCGGCGTGCGGGCAGACCGGGACCCCGAACTTCGCGGCGAGGAGCAGGATGGCCAGGTTCTCGTTGACACCGCCGACCCGCGCCGCGTCGATCTGGAGCACGTCGAGGGCACCGGCCTGCAGCAGCTGCTTGAAGACGATGCGGTTCTGCACGTGCTCGCCGGTGGCGACCTTGACCGGCGCGACCGCCGCCCGGATCGTGGCGTGCCCGAGGATGTCGTCGGGGCTGGTGGGTTCCTCGATCCAGTACGGGTCGAACCCGGCGAGCGCGGTGGTCCATTCGATCGCCTCGGCGACGTTCCAGCGCTGGTTCGCGTCGATCGCGATGCGTACGCCGTCGCCGACTGCGGCCCGGGCGGTGCGCAGGCGCCTGATGTCGTCGTCCAGGTCGGCGCCGACCTTCAGCTTGATCTGGGTGAAGCCGTCGGCGACGGCCTGCTTGGCGAGCCGGGTGAGCTTCTCGTCCGGGTAGCCGAGCCAGCCCGGTGACGTGGTGTAGCCCGGGTAGCCGCGTTCCAGCAGGACGGATTCCCGGTCCGCCAGTCCGGTGCGGCCCTCGCGCAGCAGGGTGAGGGCCTCCTCGGGGGTGAGGGCGTCGGCGATGTAGCGGAAGTCGACCTGCGAGACCAGCCATTCCGGGTCGGCATGGGCCAGGAAGCGCCACAACGGCTGTCCGGCCCGCTTCGCGGCGAGGTCCCAGGCGGCGTTGACGACCGCCCCGATCGCCATGTGCATCACGCCCTTCTCGGGTCCCAGCCAGCGCAGTTGGCTGTCCCCGATCAGGTCCCGGTTGAGTGTCCCGGGGTCGGCGCACAGTTCGTCCACCGAACGGCCGACGAGATGGGGGCGCAGGGCCCCGATCGCGGCGACCTGGACGTCGTTGCCGCGTCCGATGGTGAAGGTGAAGCCGTGTCCTTCGAGGCCGTCACCGGCGTCGGTGCGCAGGACCACGTAGGCGGCGGAGTAGTCGGGATCCGGATTCATCGCGTCGGAGCCGTCCAGTTCCCGGGAGGTGGGGAAACGGACGTCGTAGGTGTCGACCGCGGTGATCCGGGCGAAGCTTGCAGTCACAGGGATGCCTTTCACGCTCGGGCGAAGCTCTGGCGCCGGCCTCCGCCGGAGGCGAGGAAGACGTCGTCGACGCGTAGCAGTCTCACAAGGCAACTCCTCTGCCGGGGGGCGGGCTGTGGGCGGCGGAGGCGCGAGGGCTCACGGGCCGGACGGGCCGGAGCGCGCTCGAGCACCGCACCACGTATTCGTTCATATTCATCGGAGGAATGACAGCAACGCGACTGTAGACGCACTGCGAGCGCCTGGCAACGGAGCCTCCGGCGCACACGCCGCGGACCAGCCTGTCCCACGGCCGCCCGGCACGCCCCACGGGCGCGGGCAAAAAGCGCTTTCTGAGCGGAGTTGAGGCAATCGCACGCCACCGTCGGCCACCGTGGCACGGCCGCGCGGGAAATGGTCATGACGCTCCCCTTGTCAGCATCCGCAACGCCGCCGTAACGTCCTCGGAGTCCGAGATACATCGGAGGAATCACTACACTCTTTGACGCAGCTCTCCCGTGCGTTCCCCGAGGGCCACCCGTTGGCCCTGGTCCCTCCCGTTCCGTCGGTGCCGTCAGTCAACGCCCTGGCCGGGTGACGGCATCCCCACCCGGCACACCGGGCGGCCCGCGTCCTGTCGGCGTCGTCCCGCGGCCTCTCGTCAGGCTAAGGAGAGAACACGGTCATGAAGCTCGCTCGCACCCGTTCGACCGCCGCGGTCTTAGGCACCGTCCTGGCGGCCCTCGTCTTGGTCACCGCCTGCAATCGCAGCAGCGGCGACGCGACGGGCCCGGGCGGTGACAAGCCCGCCATCGGCATCGACCTGCCGCGTTCCGACACCGACTTCTGGAACTCCTACGCGCAGTACCTGAAGAAGGGCATCAAGACCGACGGCGTCAACGCGCTGCCGCTGAGCAACTCGCAGAACGACGTAACCAAACTGGTCGCCAACGTCCAGGTGTTCGAGAACACGGGCGCCAAGGCGGTTGTCATGGCCCCGCAGGACACGGGTGCGGTCGCCTCCACCCTGGACGCCCTCGCGGCCAAGAAGATCCCCGTGGTCAGCGTGGACACCCGGCCGGACAAGGGCGACGTCTACATGGTGGTGCGCGCCGACAACAAGGCGTACGGCATCAAGGCCTGCGAGTTCCTCGGCAAGCAGCTCGGCGGCAAGGGCGAGGTGGCCGAGCTGCAGGGCGCCCTGGACTCCATCAACGGACGGGACCGCTCCGAGGCGTTCGCCGCCTGCATGAAGGAGAAGTTCCCGGCCGTCAAGGTGTTCGAGCTGCCCACCGACTGGAAGGGCGACGTGGCCTCCGCCAAGCTGCAGAGCCTGCTCGCCCAGCACCCCGACATCAACGGCGTCTACATGCAGGCCGGCGGAGCCTTCCTGCAGCCGACCCTGGCCCTGCTGCAGCAGAAGGGCCTGCTCGAGCCGGCCGGCACCAAGGGCCACATCGCGATCGTCTCCAACGACGGCATCCCGCAGGAGTTCGACGCCATCCGCAAGGGCCAGATCGACGCCACCGTCTCCCAGCCCGCGGACCTCTACGCCAAGTACGCGCTGTACTACGCCCAGGCCGCGGCCGACGGCAAGACGTTCAAGCCCGGCAAGACCGACCACGACTCGGTCATCATCGAGATCCCGGGCGGCCTGGAGGACCAGCTGCCCGCGCCGCTGGTGACCAAGGACAACGTGGACGACAAGACCCTGTGGGGAAACACCGTCAGCCAGTGACCCCGCGGGCCGCACGCGCGCGGAGCGGCGGGGCACCCCTGCCGTCGCCGCCCCGGCCGCCCCTCGGGGGCGCTCCGCCCCGACCGTGCCTCCAGGGCCGCTCGGGCCCGACCGCCGGACAGGCCCCGGTCACCTCATCTGAAGGAGGGTATCCACCATGGCGGACACCGCGACCGCCCCCGCGTACGGCGACGGGCCCCCCGTCCCGGTGGCCGAGGCCGCCGGAGTCAGCAAGCGGTTCGGCGCCACCGTCGCCCTGCGCGACGCGCGCATCACCGTCACCGCGGGCGAGGCGCACGCGCTGGTCGGCCGCAACGGCGCCGGCAAGTCGACGCTCGTGTCGATCCTCACCGGGCTGCAGCAACCCGACACCGGCAGCCTGCGCTTCTCCGGCGACCCGGCGCCCGCCTTCGGGGACATCGCCGCCTGGCGCTCCCGGGTCGCCTGCGTCTACCAGCGGTCCACCATCATCCAGGACCTCACCGTCGCCGAGAACCTCTTCCTCAACCGGCAGAGCGACGGCGCGCTGCGCCCCATCCGCTGGAAGGAGCTCAGGCGACGGGCCGAGGAACTGCTCGCCGAGTACGGCGTGGACGTCGACGCCACCGCACGGGCCGGAGATCTCTCCGTCGAGCAGCGGCAGTTCGTCGAGATCGCCCGCGCGCTGTCGTTCGGCGCGCGCTTCATCATCCTCGACGAGCCGACCGCGAAGCTGGACGCGCGGGGCATCGGAAAGCTCTTCGAGAAGCTCCGCGACCTGCGGAGCCAGGGCGTCGCGTTCCTCTTCATCTCGCACCACCTGCAAGAGGTGTACGACCTCTGCGGCACGGTCACCGTCTACCGCGACGCCGCGCACATCCTCACCGCGCCGGTGGCCGACGTGGGCCACCAGGCACTTGTGGAGGCCATGACCGGTGAGTCCGCAGCCGGCGGCGTCTTCGCCGGAACCGCCCCCGCGGCGAGGCGGGCCGACGCCGGGGAGTTGCTGACGGTCGACGGCCTGACGCTGGAGGGCGTCTGCCGCGGCCTCTCGCTGTCCGTCGGCGCGGGCGAGGTCGTCGGGCTCGCCGGCGCGACGGCGAGCGGCAACGTCCGGGTCGGCGAGGCGATCGCCGGTCTGCACCGCGCCGCCGAGGGCACGATCTCGGTCGCCGGCCGGTCCGTCCGCACCGGCAGCATTCCGTCCGCGCTCGCCGCGGGGGTCGGCCTGGTTCCCGAGGACCGGCATCTGCAGGGTCTGGTCAACGGCCGCAGTGTTGCGGAGAACGCCACTTTGACGGTCACCGACCAGCTCGGCCCCTACGGCACGGTCCTGCCCGCCCGCACCCGTTCGTTCGCCCAGCGGATGATCCGCGACCTCGGCATCAAGACCCCGAGCGCGGCCACCCCGGTGTCGGCGCTGTCGGGCGGCAACCAGCAGAAGGTCGTGGTCGCCCGGGCGCTGGCCACCGACCCGCACGTACTGGTGGCCATCCGCCCGACCAACGGCGTGGACGTCAGGTCCAAGGAGTTCCTCCTGAACCGGATCCGGCAGGTGGCGGACGGCGGCAGGGCCTCGCTGATCGTCTCCGACGAGCTGGACGACCTCAAGGCGTGCGACCGGGTCGTCGTCATGTTCCACGGCCGGACGGTCGCCGAGTTCGGCCCCGGCTGGAGGGACGAGGAACTGGTCGCCGCCATGGAGGGCGTGGCCGGCAGGCACGAAGCATCCGACTCCGAAGAGCGCGAAGGGTAGTCATGTCCGCCACCACAGATGTCACCGACTCCGCGACGAAAGCCTCACAGCCCGTCGCCGGGGACACCCGGCGCGGGCTCCACCTCGGCCGCTTCCGTGAACTGTCCCTGATCCCGGCCATCTTCGTTCTGATGGTGATCGGTTTCATCGTCTCGCCGGCCTTCCTGACCGCCGACAACCTGATCGGGGTCGCCCAGCAGTCAACGGAGCTGAGCCTGCTGGTCCTCGCCACCGCGCTGATCCTCGTCGCGGGGCGGATGGACCTCTCCCTGGAGTCCACCATCGGCGTGGCGCCGGTCATCGCGGTCTGGCTGGTGCTGCCGACCCATGGCGGCCGGTTCAACGGGCTCGGACTGCTGCCCGAGTGGACTGCCGTACCGCTCTGCCTGCTGGTCGGCATCGTGATCGGCGCGGTGAACGGATTCCTGATCCTGAAGCTGCGCCTGAACGGGTTCATCGTCACCCTCGGCATGCTCACCATGCTGCGCGGCCTTCAGGTGGCCCTCTCCCAGGGCCAGTCCATCGTCGAACTGCCCTCCTCCTTCACCTACCTGGGCAGGGCGTCCTGGCTGGGTGCGCCGGCCGCGATCTGGATCTGCGTGGTGCTGTTCGCCCTCGGCGGCAGCGCGCTGGCCTGGCTGCGCCACGGCCGGGCGCTGTACGCGATCGGCGGCAACGCGGAAGCGGCTCGCACGGCCGGCATCAAGGTCGACCGGATCGTGTGGGCGGTTCTGGTCCTCGGCAGCCTGCTGGCCGCGTTCGCCGGCGTCCTCTACAGCGGCCACTACGGGTCCATCTCCGCCACCCAGGGCAGCGGCTGGATCTTCCAGGTGTTCGCCGCGACCGTGATCGGCGGGGTCAGCCTCAACGGCGGCAAGGGGTCCGTCTTCGGCGCGCTCACCGGCGTGCTGACGCTCCAGCTCGTCGTCAACGTCATGACGCTGGCGGGCGTGCCCCCGCTGTGGAACCAGTTCCTCAACGGGGCGATCATCATCGTCGCCCTGGTCATCTCCCGGTTCGCCTCGGGCGAGAAGCAGGAGTGACGGCAGGCATCCGCGGCACGGCCGGCCCCACCGGCCCTCCCGCGGGCCCGCCGGGCCGCCCGCTCGCACCCACCCTGGCACCGGGAGGCACGCTCGTGGCAGCGACGGACGAAGCCATGGACAGGATCAAGGCGGTGATCGTCGACGGCGAACTCGCGCCGGGTGCGCGGCTGCCCAAGGAGGACGTGCTCGCCGGACAGCCCGGCCTGTCCCGCAGTTCGCTCCGCGAGGCGGTGCGGGCCCTGACCGCCATGCGGATCCTCGTCACCCGGCAGGGTGACGGCACCTACGTGTCGAGCCTGGAACCGCATCTCCTGCTGGAGACCCTCGCCTTCGCCTCGGACGTCTCCCAGGGCCGGACGGCCCTGCAACTCCCTCAAATGCGCCGGATGTTCGAGCCGCAGGCGACCGAGACGGCCGCCGCGCTGCTGGGGGCCGAGGACCTGGCCGAACTGCGTGCCGTCCTGGACCGGTCCCGGTCCGTGTCCACCGTCGAGGAATTCGTCGCGCAGGACATCGAGTTCCACCTGCGCATCGTGGAGGTGGTCGGCAACCCGGTGCTGTCCATGCTGCTGCGGGTCCTCTCCACGCGCACCCAGCGGGCACGCATCGTCCGGGGAACCCGCGCCGAGCGGGCCGTGGAACACGCCCCACCGGAAACACGAGGCGATCCTCCGCGCGCTGGAGCAACGGGATGCCCTGCCGGCCGCGTCGGCCGCGACCGTGCACATCGCCGCCGTCGAGCAGTGGCTCGCGGACAGCCTCGCCCATTCCCCGCTCGACGGTTCGGAAGACTGACCTGGCACCTGGCACCTGGCCATGGCCGCCGGCCGGGTCCCCGCCCGGCCTCGGGGAGAGGCAAGCCTCGAAGAAGCCGAACCGCCCGGCCGCGGTGAGGCGGCCGGACGGTCCGGATTCTTCGATGTCCTCCCGGCGTCGCCCGCGGTCGGGGTGTGCCGGGCGGGGCGGTCAGCTTCGCCAGGTGTCGTTCAGCGTGATCACGCCGCTCGACGGGACCGTGGCGGTGCGGTTGGCGCCGCTCTCCCAGGTGACCGCGCCGTTCGCGTCCTTGCGGATGTACTTGTACTCGAAGGACGTTCCCGCCGGCATCGACACGTCGAGCTTCCAGACGGGGTAGCTCGCCGGGTCCAGCTTGAGGGCGGCGGAGGTGTTCCAGCTGCCGAGGGCCGAGGTGTTGCCGACGACGTAGATGTTCTCGCCCCACTGGGTGGTGGCGTTGACGTTGAAGGAGGCGCCGGCGGTGGGGGCCGGGTCGGGCGGAGTGGTGGTGTCGCAGTTCTTCGCCCCCACGTGCAGCGCGAGTGCGGTGTTGGCGCCCAGGCTCGCGGTGAACTGCCCGGAGGAGTCGACCGTGACGCCCTTGCCGCTCTGCACGTCGCAGTAGCTGCCGGCGGGCAGGGAGGTCTGGAAGGTACGGCTCAGCGTGCCGCCCTCGTGGTTGATGACGACGTACGCCTTGTCACCGCGGCCGAAGGCGATCTGGTTGTTGCCGTTGTCCCACCAGTTGGTCACCGCCGTTCCGGCGGCCGTGTTGCGGAACTTGACCATGCTCGCGATCTCGCGCCAGGCGTGCTGGCACTTCCAGCCGTCGGTGTAGCAGGCGTTCACCTGACCGTTGTTCGGCCCGCCGGCGTCGGTGTTGCTGAACTCGTAGCCGGAGTGCACGTCGGGCGAGCCGTAGGGCCAGGCCAGCATGAACACGTGGGCGAGGGTGTAGTTGGCGCCGTCCTTGTAGGTGAGGGTGCCGCCGTTGCGTTCGGTGTCGTGGTTGGCGACGAAGACGGACGCCTTGCCGCTGGGCACGTAGCCCCAGGCCTCGCCGAAGTTCTTCAGCTCGGCGAGCTTCTCGTTGTTGAAGACCCGCTTGAGGTCGTAGGCGTAGTGGAACTCCTGGACGTCGCCGGTGTTGTAGTACTCGGACGGCTGGACCGCCTCACCGGAGGCGCCGATGGTCTCCTGCTTCCAGTACACGCCCGGGTTGCTCAGGCGGGACTTGATGTTGGCGAGGTCGTCCTCGGCGATGTGCTTGGCGGCGTCGACGCGGAAGCCGTCGACGCCGAGGGAGAGCAGGTCGTTCAGGTAGCCGGCGATGGTCTTGCGGACGTACTCCTCATTGGTGTCGAGGTCGGGCAGGCCCACCAGTTCGCAGTGCTGGACGTTCCAGCGGTCGGCGTAGTTGGTGATGTTGGCCGTGCAGTCGTCCATGTCGGCGGCGGAGTACGTGCCGGGGTAGTCGTACTTGGTGAAGGACGACCCGGCGGTGCCGGTGCCGGAGGCGTTCGCCATGTGGTTGATGACGCTGTCGACGACCACCTTGACGCCCGCCGCGTGGCAGGTGTCGATCATGCTCTTGAAGTCCGAGCGGTTGCCCAGCTTGGTGCCGATCTTGTAGCTGACGGGCTGGTAGGCCGTCCACCAAGTGCTGCCCTGGATGTGCTCGTTGGGCGGGGAGACCTGGACGTACCCGTACCCGTCGGGGCCCAGCTCGTCCGTGCAGGCCTTCGCGACGGACGCGAAGTTCCATTCGAACATCACCGCGGTGACGTCCTTGCCGCCGGGCGCGCTTGCCTGCGCCGGCGTCGGTGCCGTGACGGCCACAGCGGCTCCCGCCACCAGGGCGAGTGCAGCGGCCACGGTCTTTCTGGCCATGTTTTCTCCAGTTCCGGAGGGGGGTGATACCGGAGGTCGGCCTCGGGTGACAACGCGCCGTGCCAGGGAAGGCCTCATCGATGGTTCTTGCTGCAAGAAATTTCGGTCGAGACCGTACGGCGCGGGTTACCCGAGGTCAACCCTTCTCGCAGAAAACCGAGTTGACCAGGCAATGGTTGAACGTGAGACGTGAAAGCTCTTTCGCAAGGACTGCATCGGTGTTACCTTCAACCCACTCCGGCCCCGGCCGCGGGGTGCGCGACACACCGCCTCCCCGACGCGCCCGGCCGGGGCCGGAGCACCCAGCCACGAGCAGCGACCGGTGCCGGTCCGCCGTGCCGGAAAGCGCGCGATGCGCCCGTCCGGCGGCGCGGGGGCCGGGCGAACCCCGGGCCCTGAACCGGAACATGGCCCGGACCTGCCGCCACGGCGGGAGTCCGGACCTGCCGCCACGGCGCCGGCCTTGCCCGGCCGCCGCGGCGCGCGCCTTCCTCACCCGGCGCGGCGCCATCGGCGTGACTCGGCGACCGGCCGTTCCGGTGTCAGGCGCCGATGTCAGGCGCCGGTGTCAGGCGCCGGTGTCCGCCGCCTGCGCGGCGACGCCGCGGCCGGCTTCCCTCGCCTGGAGAACCGCGTCGGCGAGCAGGTCGAGGACCGGCTCGGGCCGGGTGCCCTCGGGATCGGCAAGCCAGGCCAGCACGAGACCGTCGAAGGTGACGGCCACGAGCTGGGCGAGCGCGGCGGCCCGTCCGGGTTCGACGTCCACGAGCAGGGGCGCGAGGGTGTGCGCCGCCAGATCCCGGTAGCTGCGGTACTGGCGCCTGGCCAGTTCGCGCATGGACGGGTTCCGCAGCGCGAGCGCGGTGAGTTCGTAGTACCCGAGCTGGGTGCCGGGGTCGTCGCCGGACACCTCGGCCCACGCGGCGCGCAGACCCGCCCGCAGATCCTCCGGCGTCACCACGCCGTCCAGTCGGTCACCCGCGGCGACCGACTTCCGCAGGCGCTCGACGATGGCGAGGACCACGTCCTGGAGCAGCTCGTTCTTGTCGGTGAACCAGTAGTGGACCGTGCCCTGCGGAACGCCCGCCTCTTCGGCGATCTTGCGGGTGGTGGCCGAGGCCACGCCCTCCCGGCCGATGACCCGGATCGCCGCCGTGACGAGTTCCTCGCTCGTGGCGCGTTGCGCACGACGGCGTCTGCTCGGCGACTGCCCGGACTCGACGGGTTCGGCATCCATGGGCCTCAGTCTGGCACGGCGTCTCGATTTGGTCACGCGACCAAGATATCTGGTCAGCCGACCAAACGCCGCGTACGCTCACGCCCAACCTCGCCGAGCACAGCAAGAGGAGGCACCGTGAGAACCGATCAGCAGGGCGAACGTTCCGCGCCCAGCACAGGCGCGCCCGAAGCGGGCAAGGGCCGAGCGCGCCGCGTACTGTCCACCCGCCGGGTGGTCTTCCTTGTCATCGCCGCCGCGGCCCCGATGGCCGCCATTTCCGGCAACGCGCCCCTCGCACTCGTCCGCGGCGACGGCATCTCCCTGCCCGCCGCGTACATCCTGGCGGCCGCGGTCCTGCTGTGCTTCGCCGTCGGATACTCGGCGATGAGCAGGCGGGTCGTGAACGACGGCGCGTTCTACGTCTTCGTCGCCCGCGGCCTCGGCAAGCAGGCCGGCGTCGCCACCGCGTACGTCGCGGCCCTGGGGTACCTCTCGCTCGCGGTCGGGATGGCCGCGGTGTTCGGGTACTTCACCTCCCTGGTCTTCGCCCAGTCCGGCGTCGACGTTCCGTGGGGCGTGTTCACCGCGGCCGGGGTGGTGGTCGTGGCCGCGTTCGGGCACCGGAGCGCGGACGTCTCGGCGCGCTTCCTCGGCATCCTCATGGCCCTCGAGTTCGCGGTCCTGCTCGTCCTCGACGTCCTCGTCGTCGGGCACAAGGGCGGCGCCGCGTTCCCGGCCGAGTCGTTCTCGGCGGGGCAACTGTTCGGCGGCTCGCTCGGCATCGCGCTCATGTTCGCCTTCACGAGCTTCGTGGGCTTCGAGTCGGCGGCCCTGTACGGGGAGGAGACCGGGGACCCGGCGCGCAGCATCCCGCGCGCGCTGTACATCTCGGTGACCTCGATCGCCGTCTTCTACGTGCTCACCGCGTGGATCGTGATCGGCGGCGCCGGCGGCACCGCGGCGCCGGAGCGGGCGCGCAAGGACCTGGGGAACCTGGTCTTCACGCTCGCCCAGCAGTACGGCGGGACCGTGCTGGTCGACGCCTGCGCGGTACTGCTGTGCACGAGCGTCCTCGCCTCCTGGATCGCGCTGCACAACGCCGCGAGCCGCTACCTGTTCGCACTCGGCTGGGAGCAGGTCGCGCCGCGGGCGCTCGGCCGCTACCACCCGGTGCACCAGAGCCCGCACGTCGGCAGCACCGTCGTCACCGCCGTCACGGTCGGCGTCGTCGGCGTCATGGGCCTGGCCGGCGCGGACCCCTACGAGACGATCGCCGCGGCGGTCGTCGGCCTGGGCACGCTGTCGATCGTCCTCGTCCAGGCCGGCACGGCGCTGGCGGTGGCGGTGTTCTTCCGCGGCCGCGGCGACCGGCGGCCGTTCTCCGGCGTCGTGGCACCGGTCGTCGGCGCGCTCGGACTCGGGACGGCGTTCGTCCTGGCCTCCACGAACTACGAGACCCTGACCGGCTCCGACAACGTGATCGTCAACGCCGTTCCGCTGCTGATCGTCGTCACGGCCGCCGCCGGTGTCGTCGCCGCGCTGCGGCTGCGCTCCCGGCGCCCGCTCGCCTACACCCAGCTGGCCGGCACCAGGAACCGGCACCGCCCGGACCGGCGCACCCCGGACGAGCGGCCGGCGTACACCCGGCGCTACTGCGTCGTCGGCGCCGGGCCCTCCGGGATGATCATGGCGCGCAACCTGCTGCGCGAGGGCGTGCCGTTCGACTGGTACGAGCGCAATCCGGACTTCGGCGGGATCTGGGACCCCGACTTCGCCGGCAGCCCGATGTACGACAGCTGTCACTTCATCAGTTCCAGGTACACCAGCGGCTTCTACGGCGCGCCCATGCCCGCCCACTTCCCGGACTACCCGCGCTGGCGGGAGATCCGCGACTACATCAGGGACTTCGGCCGCCAGTACGACCTCCACCGGCACGTCCGCTTCGGCACCGAGGTGACGTCCGCCGAGCCGATCGCCGACGACCGGTGGCGGGTCACGCTCTCCGACGGCACGGTCCGCGAGTACGACGGGCTCATCTGCTGCCCCGGCGTCACCTGGCACCCGAACCAGGTCGCCCTGCCCGGGCAGGAGGTCTTCCGCGGCACGGTCCGGCACTCGGTCACCTTCCGGGACGGCCTGGAGTTCCGCGGCAAGCGGGTGCTCATCGTGGGCGCCGGCAACTCCGGCGTCGACATCGCCTGCGACGCCGCACGGCACGCGGAGACGGCGTACCTGTCGGTGCGGCGCGGCTACCGGTTCGTGCCCAAGCACGTCGCCGGCCTGCCGACCGACGCTCTGCTCACCGGGAAGCTCGACCCGCCGAAGGGCGTCGTGCTCTCCAGCGACGTCAACGCGATGCTCGACTCGCTCGTCGGCGACCTGACCCGCCTCGGGCTCCCGGCGCCGGACCACGACGCGCTGAGCAGCCACCCCATCATGAACACCCAGGTGCTGCACCACCTCGCGCACGGCGACCTGGTCGCCAAGCCGGACATCGCGCGCCTGACCGAGACCGGCGTGGTGTTCGCCGACGGCAGCGAGGCCGAGGTCGACGAGATACTCCTGGCGACCGGCTACGAGTACCGGATGCCGTTCCTCGACCAGGGACTGCTGGAGTGGAAGCACGGCCACCCGCAGCTGTACCTCAACGTCTTCGCGCGGGAGCTGGACTCCCTGTACGTGCTCGGCTTCGTCGAGTTCGCGGACGCCGCGTACAAGCGGTTCGACGAGATGGCCCAGCTCATCATGATCGACATCAACGCCCGGGAGACCGGCGTCCGCAAGGACGAGCTGACCGAGCTCAAGCGCACCGACACCCCGGACCTGCGCGGCGGCGTCGAGTACGTCGACAGCCCGCGACACACCAACTACGTCGAGCGCTCCACGTACATGGCCTACCTCGCGCAGTTCCGCGACCGGTTCGGCTGGCACGACGTCGACGACCACACCTACGACGGCCTGCGCGCCGACGCGCCGGCCGGCACCACCTCGGCCTCCCCCACGTCCGAACCGCCGAAGGAGCCCAGCCATGTCTGACCGTCCGCCTCTCACGCTCGTCACCGGCGCCGCCGGCGGGATCGGCGAGGCCGTCTGCGCCCGGCTCGCCGCACGGGGCGGCACCCTGCTGTGCGTCGAGCGCGACGAGACACTCGCCCGGAAGGCGGCCCTCGCGGCCGGAGCGGACGCCGTCCCCGTCGCCTGCGACCTGTCCGACCGGGACGCGGTCGCGGCGCTCTGCGCACGGATCGAGGACGACTGGGCCGACCGGCTGGAACTGGTCTTCCTGAACGCCGGGGTGATCGTCCCCGGAGACGTCGTGGACTCCTCGGCCGCCCGGCTCCGCCTCCAGCTCGACGTCATGCTCGGATCCGTCACGGAGCTCGCGGCCTCCGCGGCTCGCGTGATGAAGGCGCGCGGCCGGGGGCACATCGTCGCCACGGTGTCGACGGGCGGCATCCTCGCGCTTCCCGGCTCGGCGGCGTACTCGGCGGCCAAGGCGGGGCTGCGCGCCTACCTCGCGGCGCTGAGCGCCGAACTGCGCGGGACCGGGGTCGCGGTCAGCGGAATCTACCCGAGCGCCGTCGACACCCCGATGCTGCTGCACGAGGCGACGCACGACGGCAGCCTGCTCAACTTCCTGGGCAAGGTGAGCACGGCCGACGACGTCGCGCGGGTCTTCGAGCGCGCGCTGCGCCGGCGCCGCCTGGAGCACTACCTTCCGTACAGCGACTCGGTCCTGTGCCGGATCCTCGAGTCGTTCCCCTGGGCCGTGCCGCACCTGCTGGGCCCGGCCGAGGCGATCGGCCGGCGGGGGCGCGCGAAGTACCTGGCGCGCAAGGGGATCCCCCAAGGATGAGACCGTCGCCCGTGGCGGCCGGCACACCCAGGCCGCCACGGGCGACGGGCCCGTGTGAGCATGAGAACCGTCCGCCGTACGAGGTCTGTGACGGCAGCAACCCCGGCGAACGCCGCGACGGCCTGCGCCTGGCCCTGGTCATCGAGAGCGGCGGCATGCGCGGGACCATCTCCGGTCGAGCACCTGTACCGCGAGGTGGCCCGCATGGACCTCGAGTCCATGCGGGCCGACCCGGTGGAGTACCTCCCTGGGCCAGGGCGGTGCGGTAGGGGATCGACTCGGCGAGCCCGGCGTCGTAGAAGACCCGCCCGCCCAGTCCCGCCGCGCGCGCGATGTCCCGCTCAGCCCGGCTGGCCGGTGCGGCGCAGGACCGGGCGGAGCGACTCGATGACGCTCGGGTCGTCCACCGTGGAGGGGATGGGTTCCTCCCGTCCGTCGGCGATGCCCCGCATCGTCTTGCGCAGGATCTTGCCCGAGCGGGTCTTGGGCAGCGCGGGCACGACCGCGACGTCCTTGAGGGCGGCGACGGCGCCGATCCGCTCGCGCACCAGCTGGACGAGTTCGGCCTCGACCTCCTCCGGTTCGCGGCCGCTGCCCGCCTTCAGCACGACGAAGCCGCGCGGCACCTGCCCCTTGAGGGCGTCGGCGACCCCGATGACGCAGCACTCGGCGACATCGGGGTGGGATGCCAGGGCCTCCTCCATGCTGCCGGTGGACAGCCGGTGCCCGGCGACGTTGATGACGTCGTCGGTGCGGCCCATGACGAAGACGTAGCCGTCCTCGTCGATGTGGCCGCTGTCGCCGGTGAGGTAGTAGCCGTCGAAGGCGGAGAGGTAGGAGGCGACGTAGCGCGCGTCGTCGTTCCAGAGGGTGGGCAGGGCGCCGGGCGGCAGGGGGAGCCTGACGACGATCGCGCCGTCGGTGCCCGCCGGGAGCGGCTGCCCCGAGGGGCCGACGACGCGGACGTCCCAGCCCGGCAGCGGGAAGGTGGGCGAGCCGGGTTTGACGGGGGCGGCCTCGATGCCGACCGGGTTGGCGACGATGGGCCAGCCGGTCTCCGTCTGCCACCAGTTGTCGATCACCGGGATGTCCAGCAGTTCGCTCGCCCAGCGGTAGGTCTCGGGGTCGAGGCGCTCACCGGCGAGGAACAGGTAGCGCAGGTGGGAGAGGTCGTACTGGGCGGCGAAGGAGCCCTCCGGGTCCTGCTTGCGGATGGCGCGGAAGGCGGTCGGCGCCGTGAACATCGACTTGACGCGGTACTCGGCGGCCACCCGCCAGAACTGGCCGGCGTCCGGCGTGCCGACCGGCTTCCCCTCGTACAGGACCGTGGTGGCGCCCGCCAGCAGCGGCCCGTAGACGATGTACGAGTGACCGACCACCCAGCCCACGTCGGAGGCGGTGAACATGGTCTCGCCCGGGCCCACGTCGTACACGGCCTCCATCGACCAGCGCAGCGCGACGGCGTAGCCGCCGCAGTCGCGGACGACTCCCTTGGGCTTCCCGGTCGTTCCGGAGGTGTAGAGGATGTAGAGCGGATCGGTCGCGGCCACGGGGACGCAAGCGGCCGGCTCGGCGCCGGCGACCGCCTCGTTCCAGTCGAGGTCGTCCGGCCCCAGCTCGGCCTCCGCCTGCGGGCGTTGCAGGACGACGCACTTCTCCGGCTTGTGGGCGGCGAGTTCGATCGCCCGGTCCAGCAGCGGCTTGTAGGCGATGACGCGCTTGCCCTCGATGCCGCAGGAGGCGGAGACGACCACCTTGGGGGTGGCGTCGTCGATGCGGACCGCGAGCTCGGGCGGCGCGAAACCGCCGAAGACGACCGAGTGGACGGCGCCGATGCGGGCGCAGGCCAGCATCGCCACGGCCGCCTCCGGGACCATCGGCATGTAGATCACCACCCGGTCGCCGTGTCCCACGCCGAGCCGGGTGAGGGCGCCGGCGAAGGCCGCCACCTCGTCCCTCAGGCCGGCGTAGGTGTAGGTGCGGTGGGTGCCGGTGACCGGGGAGTCGTAGACGAGCGCGGGCTGCTCGCCCCGGCCGGCGTCGACGTGCCGGTCGAGCGCGTTGAAGCAGACGTTCAGCCGCCCGTCCGGGAACCAGCGGTGGAAGGGGGCGCCCGTGGAGTCCAGGGCCCGCGACGGCGTCACTTCCCAGTCGACGCCCTGCGCCGCCTTCAGCCAGAAGGTCTCCGGGGCTTCGAGGCTGGCGCGGAAGACATCTTCGTACGTTCCCATCGCGCTCTCCTTGACCGGACTCGTATGGGTCACCTGCATGATCTCGCGGCCGGCCGGTCTTCGGGAGCCCAGGTCACCGTCGTGGGCCGAATTCTTCACGCAAGGAAGCTCAAGCGTACCTTTCGATGCGGATTGTCCCTGTTCGTGTCGACCAGGCACACCGACTGCCAGGTGCCCAGTTCCAGGCGGCCGCCCAGCACCGGCAGCGTCGCGTGCGGCGGCACGAAGGCCGGCAGGACGTGGTCGCGGCCGTGGCCGGGGCTGCCGTGCCGGTGCTGCCACCGGTCGTCGGCGGGCAGCAGGGTGTGCAGGGCGGCGAGCAGGTCGTCGTCGCTCCCGGCCCCCGTCTCGATGATCGCGATGCCGGCGGTCGCGTGCGGGACGAAGACGTTCAGGAGGCCGTCCCGGCCGGCCGCCGCCTCCCGCAGGAAGGCTTCGCAGTCGCGGGTGAGGTCCACGACCCGCTCGTGGGAACCGGAGGCCACGTTCAGGACTCGGGTGGTGAAGGCGTCTGACATGCCCCCATCCTGACCCATGCCGCGGGCCTCCGGCCCGGGATCAGGGGCCCGCGACCGGAGACCGGGGCAGGCGGCCGAAGGCCGGCGACCGAGGAGTCGGCGGGCCAAGGGGCTGGGAAGACCCGTGACCTTCGCGCGGTTGGTAGAAGCGTGAACAACATGCGCGAGGTCGAGGTGGTCGTCATCGGCGCCGGTCAGGCCGGCCTGTCCGGCGCCTATCACCTGCGCCGTACCGGTTTCGAGCCGGAGCGCGACTTCGTGGTGCTGGACCACTCCCCCGGTCCGGGCGGCGCCTGGCAGTTCCGGTGGCCGTCGCTGACGTACGGCAAGGTGCACGGAATGCACTCGCTGCCGGGGATGGAGCTGACGGACGCCGATCCCGCGCGGCCGTCCTCCGAGGTGATCACCGAGTACTTCGCCGGGTACGAACGCGCCTTCGGCCTGCCCGTGCGGCGGCCGGTCGACGTGCGCGCCGTGCGGGAGGGCGCGGGCGGCCGGCTGCTCGTCGAGACCTCGGCCGGTACCTGGTCGGCGCGGGCGCTGATCAACGCGACCGGCACCTGGGAACGGCCGTTCTGGCCGCGCTACCCCGGCCAGGAGACCTTTTCGGGACGCCAGTTGCACACCGCGCGGTACCCCGGGCCGGAGGCGTTCGCCGGGCAGCGGGTGGTCGTGGTGGGCGGCGGCGCGTCCGGCACCCAGCACCTGATGGAGATCGCCCCGTACGCGGCCGCCACCACCTGGGTGACCCGGCGGCCGCCGGTCTTCCGCGAGGGGCCCTTCACCGAGGAGGTGGGCCGGGCGGCCGTCGCGCTGGTGGAGGAGCGGGTGCGGCAGGGGCTGCCGCCGCGGAGCGTGGTGTCGGTGACCGGGCTGCCGCTGAACGACGCGGTCCGGCAGGCGATCGCGGACGGGGTCCTCGACCGGCAGCCGATGTTCGACCGGATCACACCGGACGGGGTGGAGTGGAAGGACGGGCGGCACGTCGACGCCGACGTCATCCTGTGGGCCACCGGGTTCCGGGCGGCGATCGACCATCTGGCGCCGCTGCGGCTGCGCGAGCCGGGCGGCGGTATCCGGATGGCGGGGACGCGCGCGCTCGCCGATCCCCGGGTCCACCTGGTCGGCTACGGGCCGTCGGCCAGCACCGTCGGCGCCAACCGGGCCGGCCGGGCCGCCGTCCGGGACATCAGGCGCCTACTCGCCGGGGAACCGGCCGTCGCCGCGTGACGCCCCGCGGCGACGGCCTGGAGGCAGCCGGCCTCCCGGTCATCGGGTCGGCCGTCCGCCGGGGTGGCGGGCGTCGAACTCGGCGACGTTGCGCCGGTGTTCGGCGTAGTCGGCGGTGAAGCGGGTGTCGCCGGGCTTGACGGTGACGAAGTACAGCCAGTCGCCCGGCGTCGGGCTGATGGCCGCGCGCATGGCGTCCACCCCCGGGTTGTCGATCGGCGTGGGCGGCAGGCCCATGCGCTGGTACGAGTTGTAGGGGCTGTCGATCCGGGTGTCCTTCTCGGTCGTCCGCCCCTTCGGGCGGTTGAGCCCGTAGTCGACGGTGGAGTCCATCTGCAGCGGCATGCCGCGCTCCAGCCGGTTGAAGATGACCCGCGCCACCTTGCCCATGTCGGCCTTGGTGGCGGCCTCGGCCTGGACGAGGCTGGCGATGGTGACCGCCTGATAGACGTTCATCGCGTTGCGCTGCGCGCCGGCCGCGATCGGGGCGCCGTTGAACTTCCTTCCGGCGTTCTCGGTCATGGCCGCCAGCAGGGACTCCGGGGTCGCCCTCTCCGGCAGTGGATACGTCGCCGGGAAGAGATAGCCCTCCGGGTTGCCCCGGGCGTCGTCCGGCAGCCTCAGGTTCGCCTTCGGGAGCGACTTCCGCGTGCTGCCCGGGGGCAGGGCGAGGGCCTTGTCGACGGCCGCGTAGATCTGGCTCGCCCGCCAGCCCTCCGGGATCACCAGCGAGGTGGGCCGGGTGTCGCCGGTCTCCTCCCGGGTCAGCAGCGGCACCGCCACGGCGGTGCCGGCCACGACGGCTCCGGTCGCGATGAGGACGAGCCGGCCCCGGCGCGTCAGTCGGATCGTGTTCCGAGGCGGAGTGTTCGTCTGCATGCGGGCACGTTAACCCGCATATCGCTACAAACCCGGCATATTTTCAGCTTGTCGGCTCCAGTTGGGCATCCCGGCGTACGAGGGCGGCGTACCGTCCGTCCCGCTCCAGCAGTTCCTCGTGCGTGCCCCGTTCGGCAACGTGCCCGGAGTCGAGGACCACGATCTGGTCCGCGCCGCGGATCGTGGACAGGCGGTGCGCGATGGTGATCGTGGTGCGGTCGGCCGACAGGGCGTCGATGGCCTCCTGTACGGCGTGCTCGGTACGGGTGTCCAGGGCGCTGGTGGCCTCGTCGAGGATCAGCACCGGCGGGTCGCGCAGGATGGTGCGGGCGATGGCCAGGCGCTGCTTCTCGCCGCCGGAGAAGCGGTGGCCGCGCTCGCCGACGACCGTGTCGTAGCCGTCGGGCAGCGACGCGATGTGCTCGTGGATCTGCGCCGCCTCCGCCGCGGCCCGCAGCTCCTCGTCGGTGGCGTCCGGCTTGGCGAAGCGGAGGTTGTCGGCGACCGAGGCGTGGAAGAGGTACGTCTCCTGCGAGACGACGCCGACCGCGCGGGCGAGGGTGTCGAAGTCGAGGTCGCGGACGTCGACCCCGTCGAGGGTGACCCGCCCGCCCGTCACGTCGTACAGGCGCGGTACCAGGTAGCCCAGCGTCGACTTGCCGGCCCCGGTCGGGCCGACGACCGCGAGGCTGCTGCCCGCGGGGACGGCGATGTCGATGCCGTCGAGGATCGGGGCGCTCCTGCCGTCGTGGCCGTCGTAGCGGAACTCGACGTCCTCGAAGCGGACCTCGCCCTTGATCCGGTCGAGGCGGACCGGCTTGTCCCGCTCGGTGATGTCGATCGGCAGGTCGAGGTACTCGAAGATGCGCTGGAACAGCGCGAGGGAGCTCTGGATCTGGACGCCGGTCGCCAGCAGGCTGACGGTCGGGCGGAACAGGCCCTGCTGGAGCGAGACGAAGGCGACGATCGTGCCGATCGAGACCTCGGGTCCGCCGAGCCGCAGGGTCACCCCGGCGGTCCAGTAGATGACGGCCGGCATGGCGGCCATGACGATGGTGATCACGGCCATGCGCCAGCGGCCGGCCATGTTCGACCGCACCTCCAGGTCGACCAGGCGCTCGGACTCGTCGGAGAAGGTCCGGGTGAGCGAGTCGGAGCGGCCCATGGTGCGGCCCAGCAGGATGCCGCTGACGGAGAGCGACTCGGTGACCGTGGCCGCCATCGCCGCCATCTGCTTCTGGCGCTGGGTGGTGATCCTCTTGCGTTCGTTGCCGACGCGGCGGCTGATCCACACGAAGACCGGCAGCAGCAGGAGGGAGACGACGGTCAGGCGCCAGTCGAGGGCGATCATCGCGACGATCGTGGCGATCACGCTGGTCAGGTTGGAGACCAGGGAGGTGGCGGTGGAGGTGACGGTGGCCTGCATGCCGCCGATGTCGTTGGCGATGCGGGACTGCACCTCACCGGTACGCGTGCGCGTGAAGAACGCGAGCGACATGCGCTGCAGACGGCCGTAGACGGCGGTGCGCAGGTCGTGCATGACGCGCTGGCCGACGGTCGTGGAGATCAGGGTCTGCAGCACGCCGAAGACGCTGGTGAGGACGGCGCTCAGGATCATGCCGAGGGCGAGCAGGCTGAGCAGGCCGGTGCGGCCCTCGGGGATGGCGACGTCGAGGATCGCCTTCAGCAGGAAGGGCGTCGCGACGGAGACCAGGGACGCGGCGCCGACCAGGAGGCCGACGACGGTGAGGCGGCCGCGGTAGGGGCGGAAGAGTCGCAGGATGCGGCGGACCTGCCGGGGCTGCTCCTTGGCGTCGGCCGGCGGTGTCCAGCGGGGTTCGTGGTCGGGATGCATGGGCTCCTACGGGGAGTGAGAGGACGAGAACGAACGGAGCTTAGCTCATTGTTACCTATGCTCACAATGAACCTGGTCCTGTTATTGTTCCCGTATGACGACCCCCGATCCGGACAGCCTGCTCGCCGAGCAGCTGCTGCGGTTCACGCGCCGCGTGCACCGCATCCAGAAGCGCCACATAGAGCAGTCCGGGCTGGGCGTCACCCCGGCCCAGTCCCGGCTGCTGCGCACCCTGGCGCACTTCGGCTCGCCGCCCCGCATGGCCGACCTCGCCGAACGCCTGGAGGTGGTGCCGCGGGCGGTGACGACGCTGGTCGACGGGCTGGAGGCGAGCGGCAAGGTGCGCCGGGTGCCGGATCCGGCCAACCGCCGGGTGATCCGGATCGAGCTCACCGACGACGGACGCAAGGCCCTGCGGGAGCTGCGCGGAGCCCGCAGGTCGGCCGCCGAGGAGATCCTCGCGCCGCTCACCGGCGAGCAGCGCGAGGTGCTCGGCGGGCTGCTGGACACGCTGGTGGACGGGGCGCCCGAGCAGGGGCGCACCTGCTGAGCGTCCCGCCGCTCGTCGTCGTGTCGTGCCGGGCCGGGCCGGACACGACGTCGTTCAGTCCTTCAGGTGGGCCCGGTCCCCCATCACCACCACCGGACGGCTGTCCGGGTCGAGCGTGCGCAGCAGGTACTCCATCGCCGGTTTCGGCAGACTGACGCAGGCCGACGTGCCGCTGCCGTGGTCCATGTGCAGCCAGATGCCGCCGCCCTTGCCCTGGCCCTCCGGGCGGGCCGGGTCGTTGGGCGGCCTGCCCTCGACGCGGTTGTAGTCGATGGCGATGACGTAGTCGAAGTCGTGCCAGTGCGACCTGGCCCACCAGCGGGGGGCCGCGAAGGCGGTGGAGCGCGTGTAGGGCAGCCTCGCTCCGGGGTCCGGGAGGACACCGCCCGCGTCGGTGAGCGTGAACACTCCCACGGGGCTGCGGTTGTCGCCCTCGTGATGGCCGGTGGTCCAGCCCCGCTTGCCGTTGTGCGCGGGCCAGCCGCGGACGCGCTGCCAGGAGGCGCCGCGCCTGGTGTACAGAACGGCGGTGGAGTCGGCGGAGTCCGGGCCCGCGCCGTAGACGGCCAGGACCTGGCGGGAGCCGGCGGGAATCCTGCGCAGCAGACGGTCGCCGATGCCGGGGACGCGGGTGCGGCCGGGGGCGGGGTGGCCGGCGGAACGGGAGTCCGCGCCGTCGTCGCGCCCCGAACGGGCGTCGTGGCGGGCGCCGTCGCATGCGGACAGGAGGGTCAGGGGGGCCAGGAGACCGACGAGGGCCGCCGTGGTGACGATCGCGTGCCGGACACCGCTGCCACTGTGCATCGCCCCATGGTCGCACCGCCGGTCGTGGCGTACCGGACACGGCAGCCGGTTCTGAGCGGTGGCGTCGAAAACCGTTTGCTTCCGACCGCTTTCTGACGCGAGCCTTTCACGGTTTGCTGCCACACCGCGCGGTTCCTCCTCGTCTCCCCTTGTCTCCCTTTCCGCTCCCTCCCGACCCGCCCCTTTCCGACCCGAGCCTCCGGGTCCCTGACACGAGCCTCCGGGACGTCATCCGTCATGCAGATCCAAGACCTTCCCTACTCCGACCCCGGCCTGCCGGACGCGCGGTCCGGGCCGCGATTTCTGTGGTGGCTGGCCCGGAATCAGCTCGGTGGACAGTGCGCGTCGTTCGCCTGGGGACTGCTGCACTTCGCCTCGGTCTCCGCGCTGCCGTTCTGCGTGGGCGTCGCCGTGCAGGCCGTCGTCGACCGCTCCGGCGGCCGACTCGCCCTCGCGGGCGGGCTGTTGGCGCTCGTCTGCGCCGGCAACGCGGTCGGCGACACATTCCTGCACCGGGCCGCGGTCACCAACTGGATCACGGCAGCCGCCCGCGTGCAGCAACTGCTGGCCCGCAAGGCGGCCCGGCTGGGCTCGGCGCTGACCCGGCGCGTCGCGGCCGGCGAGGTCGTCGCCGTCTCCACCGGCGACGTCGAGAAGATCGGCTGGTTCGTCGAGGCCGTCTCCCGGTTCACCGCGGCGGCGGTCACGACCGTGCTGGTCTGCGTCGCCCTCGTGGTCTACCAGCCGGCGCTCGGTGTCGTCGTCGCCGTGGGCCTGCCGGTGCTGGCGGTCGCGGTGCTCCCGCTGCTGCCGCGGGCGACCCGACGCGCCGACCTCCAGCGCGAGAAGGCGGGCCGGGCCACCGAACTGGCCTCGGACACCGTCGCCGGTCTGCGCGTGCTGCGCGGCATCGGCGGCGAGGAGTTGTTCCTCGACCGCTACCGCCGCGCCTCCCAGGAGGTGCGGCAGGCCGCGGTGCGCAGCGCCCGCATGTGGTCGCTGATCTCGGCGATCCAGGTACTGCTGCCGGGGCTGCTGCTCATCGCGGTCGTCTGGTACGGCGTCCGGCTGGCCCACGAGGGCCGGGTCACCGTGGGCGAACTGGTCACCGTCTACAGCTCGGTGATGGTCCTGACCTACCCGCTGCGCAACTTCGAGGAGATCGCGATGGCCTACTCCTTCTCGCGGCCCTCGGCCAGGCGGGCGGCGCGTGTGCTGTCGCTGGAGCGGGCCACGGACACCACGGGGCCGGGCACCGCCAGGTCGGACACCACGGGGCCGGGCACCGCCGGGTCGGACACCGCCGGGCCGGACGCTGCCGACCTCCCCTCCGGGGACCTGTACGACCCGGAGACCGGTCTGCTCGCGCCCGCGGGACTGCTGACCGCGGTGGTGTGCGGCGACCCGGACGCGGCGGGGCGGCTGGCCGAACGGCTGGGCGGGCATCCCGCACATCCCGCCGAGAAGGGCACGTCGGTGCTGCTGGGCGGGGTGCCGCTGGACGGTCTGCCGCTCGACTCGGCCCGGGCGGCCGTCCTCGTCCAGGACAAGGACCCGGTCCTGCTGTCCGGCTCGCTGCGTGAGCTGTTCGACGTACCCGCCTCCGGTGACGTGCCGGCGGCCGAGGCGCTGGCGGCCGCGCAGTGCGCGGACGTACTGGCGGCGATCACCCAGGGGTCGCTGGACGCGGCGGACCCGATGGACGCCCGCGTCACCGAGCGGGGCCGGTCGCTCTCCGGCGGCCAGCGCCAACGGCTCGCGCTGGCCCGGTCCCTGGTCACGGACCCGGAGGTGCTCGTCCTGGACGAGCCGACCTCCGCCGTCGACTCGCACACGGAGGCGCGGATCGCGCGGGGCGTACGGGATCTGCGGGCAGGCCGGACGACGGTGGTGTTCACCTCGTCGCCGCTGCTGCTGGACCGTGCGGACCGGGTCGTGCTGGTGCACGACGGCCAGGTCGCGGCGGTCGGTCGGCACCGGGAACTGGTCCGCACCGAGCCCCGGTACGGGGCGGTGGTGTCCCGCGAGACGGCCACGGAAGCCGACTCCCCGGACGCGGACGGCTCGCCGGACGCGAACGACCGCGCCGCCCTGCCGGGACGCGGTGACCGGAACGACGACGACGCCCTGCGGATCGCCCTGGAAGAGATCGAGGAGTCGGCATGATCGGCGTGGCGCCACCGGCGTACGACCCGGCGGCCCCGACGACGGCGAACACCCTGCCGGTCGGCGCCCCCGCGACCGTACGCGCCTACGTGGCCGAACTGTTCCGGCGCCACCGCCTGGCCTTCCTGCTGCTCGTCACCGTCAACACGGTGGCCGTCGCCGCCTCGATGGTCGGCCCCTGGCTGCTGGGCGGTCTCGTGCAGCGCGTGTCGGACGGGACGCGGGAACTCCACCTGGAGCTCACCGCCGGGCTGTTCCTGCTCGCGCTGGCCGTGCAGGCCGCGTTCGTGCGGCAGGTGCGGCTGCGCGGGGCGATGCTCGGCGAGCGGATGCTGGCCGACCTGCGCGAGGACTTCCTGGTGCGGTCGGTCGCCCTGCCGCCGGGCGTCCTGGAGCGAGCCGGGACGGGCGACCTGCTGTCCCGGATCACCACCGACATCGACCGGCTGGCCAACGCGATGCGCGAGGCCGTGCCCCAGTTGTCCATCAGCGTGGTGTGGGCCACGCTGCTGCTGGGCGGGCTGGTGGTCACCGCTCCGCCGCTGGCCCCCGCCGTTCTGCTGGCGCTGCCGCTGCTGATCATCGGCTGCCGCTGGTACTTCCGGCGGGCGCCCGCCGCCTACCGGTCGGAGGCCGCCGGGTACGCGGCCGTCGCCGCCGCGCTCGCCGAGACCGTGGACGCCGGGCGCACCGTCGAGGCCCACCGGCTCGGCCCGCGCCGCACCGAACTGTCGGAACGGCGGATCAAGGAGTGGACGGCCTGGGAGCGCTACACGCTCTGGCTGCGGTCGGTGCTGTTCCCGGTCGTCAGCGTCACCCACGTGACGGTCCTCTCCTCGGTACTGATCATCGGGGGTGTGTTCGTGCTGCGCGGCTGGATCGACGTCGGGCAGCTGACGACCGGCGCGCTGATCGCGCAGATGCTCATCGACCCCGTCGGGCTGATCCTGCGCTGGTACGACGAACTGCAGGTGGCACAGGTGTCCCTGGCCCGTCTGGTCGGGGTGCGGGACATCGAGCCGGCGGCCGGCGACGCCTCGGTGGTCCCCGACGGGCGGGCCGTGCACGCGGACCGGGTCCGCTTCGGTTACCTGGAGGGCGTGGACGTCCTGCGCGAGGTGTCCCTCCGGGTCGCTCCCGGCACCAGGCTGGCGCTGGTCGGCCCGTCGGGCGCCGGCAAGTCCACCCTGGGCAGGCTGCTCGCCGGGGTCTACGCGCCCCGGGACGGCCGCGTCCTGCTCGGCGGCGCCGAACTGGCCCGGATGCCCGCCGAGCGGGTGCGCTCGCATGTGGCCCTCGTCAACCAGGAGCACCACGTCTTCGTGGGTTCACTGCGCGACAACCTGCTGCTGGCCCGCACCGACGCCACCGACGCGGAGCTGTGGGCGGCGCTCGGCGCGGTCGACGCCGACGGCTGGGCCGGAGCACTCGGTGAAGGACTGGACACCGAGGTCGGCTCGGGAGGGCTCGCGCTCACCCCCGCCCAGGCCCAGCAGATCGCGCTGGCCCGTCTGGTGCTCGCCGACCCGCACACGCTGGTCCTGGACGAAGCGACCTCGCTCCTCGACCCGCGGGCGGCCCGGCACCTGGAACGGTCGCTGGCCCGGGTCCTCGACGGCCGCACCGTCGTCGCCATCGCGCACCGCCTGCACACCGCCCACGACGCCGACGTCATCGCCGTCGTCGAGAACGGCCGCATCAGTGAGCTGGGCAGCCACGACGAACTGGTCGCGGCGGACGGCGCCTACGCCGCGCTGTGGAGGTCGTGGCACGGGTGACCGCGGGCGGCGGCCGGGAGGGGTGACCGGGGGGCGCGGTGGGTGCGGGCCGCGGGCCCACCGGGCCACCGCTCGCCCCGGCGCTCGCGCCTTGGCGTTGCGCAGCCCCGAACCGGGGTGGAAGGCTGGACATCGGCACCGGCTCGGGGAGCGCCCGGGAACGTCGGTTCATCCGCGTGCGCGGTCGGTGCCCCGCGTCCCGGCGGCACGCCCGCCGACCGCGGCGAGAAGGGCCCGTCCCCAGCACCTGGAGGTACCGTGACCAGCGCCGAAGGATGGGGAGACGACGTCTACCAGCCGGACGCGTCCGAGATCCGGGACGACTCGGGTCTGCTGGATGCGGAGGACACCCTGGACTACGACGGGGTCGACGACCCCCTCGACCGGGGCTGGTCCCCTCCGGAGAGACCCTGGGCCGTGGATCACGTCGGGGTGACGGCGGCGGAACGCCAGCAGGGGGAGACGCTGGACCAGCGGCTCGCCGAGGAACTGCCCGACCTCGCGCCGCCCGACGGCGACGGAATCGGCGACTGCGACGGCACCGACGGGGAACCCCTGGACAACGAGGTCGGCGCCGCCCGATCCGGCCGGCTGGTGGCCCCCGACGAAGGGGCGCACGAGGACGAGGAGAGCGCGCTGATCGCCAACGACGTGGGCATAGACGGCGCGGCGGCGTCCGCCGAGGAGGCCGCCGTGCACATCGTCGACGAGGACAGCCTGCCCGGTTGACCGCGACGCCCCCCGTCCGAGGAACACGCGCGCGGACCACCGAGTGGGACGACGGTGAGCCCTGCCCGGTGGACGTGGAGATCTCCTCCGAGAGCCGCCCCTTCCGCACGGGCAAGGCCGGGACCATGGGCTCGGACGGCCGCATCGCCCGGTGCGAGCGGCGGTACGGCGGCGAAGCGGGGCAGGCCGGCTGACACCCGGCGCCGGACGGACCGTGAGCGGCGCGCGGCGCGGCCCGCCGGAGCGGGCCCGCGCGGGCGCCCGGCTCAGATGAAGTTCAGTGCCGCCGCGCAGCCCACCCCGCCGAGCAGCATGAACACCGGCATCAGCACCTTCAGCTCGACCCAGCTGCCCGCCCGGAACCGCATGGCCTTCGGCGGGCCGATCGGATACCAGCGCTTGCGGCCCACCGGGATCGGCCACAGGATCGGGCAGCCGGACACCGTCAGCGCGTCCCCGATGTCGTGCACGAGCGCCCCCAGCACGATCGGCAGTCCCAGCCACAGATACGCCTGGCCGGGCTCGGTGAACAGCCAGCTCGATCCGTTCCCCGGCTTGTCCAGGACACCGGCGAGGATCCACGCGGTGGCCGCGGCCAGCAGCCAGACCAGGACGTCGCTGCTGGAGCCGCGGGCGGCCCGCCACAGCAGGCCTTCGATCGCCAGCACCATGTGGACGAAGAGGATGGCCAGCACCGCCCAGCGGCCGCCGGTGATCGCGATGCCCGAGGCGCCCGCACCGGTCAGGACGGCCCACAGCCAGGTGTGCGTGAGCGTGCGGTGGCCGCCCGAGCGGCGCGGGTCGCCCTGCTTCCTCGTCGCCTTGTAGACGGCGTAGGAGAGCTTGTCGACTATCTCGCACAGCCACCGCGACAGCGGCCCGAAGGCGCGCGAGATGGTGGCCGCCTTGTGGTCGAGGTCCGGAGCGAGCGCGGCTCCGGCGCAGATCAGGGCGCCGGTCAAGAGGACGGGCCAGGGCATCGAGTGCCCGGCCGCGGCGGCGGCCGCACCGACGCCGAGCCAGGCGGCGGCCCCCGACAGTGAGTGTGCTGGTCCCATCATCGCCGCTGCCCGCCCCATTCGTCCTGTGCCGCTGTCCGGTTGCCCCGGTGCGCTGACGCGCCGTCGGCGACACAGCGTAGCGGTCGTGATCTTCCTCAGGACATCCGATTCCCCTACCGGGCGGAAGGCCAGGCAAGATGGGTGCGTGACCCTCATCGACCAGCTGCCGCCGACCGCCGATCCCGACGCCCTGTACGAAGCCTTCGAGTCGTGGGCCCAGGAGCGCGGTCTCACGCTGTACCCCCACCAGGAGGAGGCGCTGATCGAGGCGGTCTCCGGGGCCAATGTGATCGTGTCGACGCCCACCGGCTCCGGCAAGAGCATGATCGCGGCGGGGGCGCACTTCGCCGCGCTGGCCCGGGACGAGGTCACCTTCTACACGGCTCCGATCAAGGCGCTCGTGTCGGAGAAGTTCTTCGAGCTGTGCAAGCTGTTCGGCACCGAGAACGTCGGCATGCTGACCGGTGACGCGTCCGTCAACGCCGACGCCCCGGTGATCTGCTGCACCGCGGAGGTGCTCGCGTCGATCGCGCTGCGCGACGGCAAGCACGCGGACGTCGGCCAGGTCGTCATGGACGAGTTCCACTTCTACGCCGAGCCGGACCGCGGCTGGGCCTGGCAGATCCCCCTGCTGGAACTTCCCCAGGCCCAGTTCATCCTGATGTCCGCCACGCTCGGCGACGTCTCGATGTTCGAGAAGGACCTCACCCGGCGCACCGGCCGGCCGACGTCGGTGGTCCGCTCGGCGACCCGGCCCGTGCCGTTGTCGTACGCGTACCGGTTCACCCCGCTCACCGAGACGCTGACCGAGTTGCTGGAGACCAGGCAGGCGCCGGTCTACATCGTCCACTTCACTCAGGCGCAGGCCGTCGAGCGGGCGCAGGCGCTGATGAGCATCAACATGTGCTCGCGCGAGGAGAAGGAGCAGATCGCCGAGCTGATCGGCAACTTCCGCTTCACCACCAAGTTCGGCCGCAACCTCTCCCGCTACGTCCGGCACGGCATCGGCGTCCACCACGCCGGCATGCTGCCCAAGTACCGCCGGCTGGTGGAGAAGCTCGCGCAGGCCGGGCTGCTGAAGGTGATCTGCGGCACGGACACCCTCGGCGTGGGCGTCAACGTGCCCATCCGCACCGTGCTGTTCACCGCGCTCACCAAGTACGACGGCAACCGTGTCCGTACGCTGCGGGCCCGCGAGTTCCACCAGATCGCGGGCCGCGCCGGACGGGCGGGCTTCGACACGGCGGGCTTCGTCGTCGCGCAGGCGCCCGAGCACGTCATCGAGAACGAGAAGGCGCTCGCCAAGGCCGGCGACGATCCGAAGAAGCGCCGGAAGGTCGTCCGCAAGAAGGCGCCCGAGGGATTCGTCGGGTGGACGGAGAACACCTTCGACAAGCTCATCGAGTCCGAGCCGGAGCCGCTGACGTCCCGGTTCCGGGTCACGCACACGATGCTGCTGTCGGTGATCGCCCGTCCGGGCAACGCCTTCGAGGCGATGCGGCATCTGCTGGAGGACAACCACGAGCCGCGCAAGCAGCAGCTGCGGCACATCCGGCGCGCCATCGCGATCTACCGCTCGCTGCTCGACGGCGGCATCGTGGAGAAGCTCGACGAGCCGGACGCCGAGGGCCGCATCGTGCGCCTCACCGTGGACCTGCAACAGGACTTCGCGCTGAACCAGCCGCTGTCCACCTTCGCGCTCGCCGCGTTCGAGCTGCTGGACCCGGAGTCTCCGTCGTACGCCCTGGACATGGTCTCGGTCGTCGAGTCGACGCTGGACGACCCCCGGCAGATCCTGGCCGCCCAGCAGAACAAGGCGCGCGGCGAGGCGGTCGCCGCGATGAAGGCGGACGGCGTCGAGTACGAGGAGCGCATGGAGCGCCTCCAGGACATCACCTACCCGAAGCCCCTGGAGGAGCTGCTCTTCCACGCCTACAACACCTACCGCAAGAGCCATCCGTGGGTGGGCGACCATCCGCTGTCGCCGAAGTCGGTCGTTCGCGACATGTATGAACGGGCGCTCTCCTTCACCGAGTTGGTGTCCCTCTACGAGCTGGCCCGCACCGAGGGCATCGTGCTGCGCTACCTCGCCGGCGCCTACAAGGCCCTGGACCACACCATCCCGGACGACCTGAAGTCCGAGGATCTGCAGGACCTGATCGAGTGGCTCGGCGAGACGGTCCGCCAGGTCGACTCCAGTCTGCTGGACGAGTGGGAGCAGCTCGCCAACCCGGAGGTGATGACGGCCGAGGAGGCCCAGGAGAAGGCCGACGAGGTCAAGCCGGTCACCACCAACGCGCGCGCGTTCCGCGTGCTGGTCCGCAACGCCCTGTTCCGCCGCGTCGAGCTCGCCGCCCTGGACCAGGTCGAGGAGCTGGGCGAGATGGACGCCGAGGCCGGCTGGGACGCCGAGGCCTGGGGCCGGGCGATGGACAAGTACTGGGACGAGTACGACGACCTCGGCACCGGACCCGACGCCCGGGGTCCCAAGCTGCTGGTCATCCAGGAGGAACCGGACAACCGTCTGTGGCGCGTCCGGCAGATCTTCGACGACCCGAACGGCGACCACGACTGGGGCATCAGCGCGGAGATCGACCTCACGGCCTCCGACGCGGAGGGCCGCGCGGTGGTCCGGGTCACCGACGTCGGTCAGCTGTGAGCCGAGGAGAGTCCCCCGCATGACGAACCCGGCCGACAGACTGGTCGATCTTCTCGACCTGGAGCAGATCGAGGTCGACATCTTCCGCGGCCGCAGCCCGCAGGAGTCCCTCCAGCGGGTCTTCGGCGGCCAGGTGGCGGGCCAGGCGCTGGTCGCCGCGGGCCGCACCACGGACGGCGACCGTCAGGTGCACTCGCTGCACGCCTACTTCCTGCGCCCGGGCCGGCCGGGGGTGCCGATCGTGTACCAGGTCGAGCGGATCAGGGACGGCAGGTCGTTCACGACCCGCCGGGTCACCGCCGTGCAGCAGGGCCGCACGGTCTTCATTCTCACCGCCTCCTTCCACCGGCCTGAGGAAGGTCCTTTCGAGCACCAGCTGCCGCCGGCCCGGAGGGTCCCCGACCCGGAGTCCCTGCCGACCGTCATGGAAGAGGTCCGGGCGCATCTGGGCGCGCTGCCGGAGCAGCTGGAGCGGATGGCGCGCCGTCAGCCCTTCGACATCCGGTATGCCGACCGGCTGCGCTGGAGCGCCGAGGACGTCAAGGGCGCCGAACCGCGCAGTGCGGTGTGGATGCGCGCGGTCGGGCCGCTGGGCGACGACCCGCTCGTGCACACCTGCGCGCTGACCTACGCCAGCGACATGACCCTGCTGGACGCCGTCCGCCTCCCGGTCGAGCCCCTGTGGGGCCCGCGCAACTTCGACATGGCCTCGCTGGACCACGCCATGTGGTTCCACCGGCCGTTCCGCGCGGACGAGTGGTTCCTGTACGACCAGGAGTCACCGATCGCGACAGGCGGACGCGGTCTGGCCCGCGGCCGCATCTACGACGTGGAGGGGCGGCTGCTGGTGTCCGTGGTGCAGGAGGGGCTCTTCAGGGCCCTGTAGCCCCTCCACCCCGGACTCGACCCCCTCGAGACCCGGTTCCCCGGTCGCGCGGTTCGTGGCGGTCGCTCATTTCGGTCCTTCCGGCGGAGCGTTCCGCACCGCCCGTCCGACCTCCGTGCGCAGCGCCACGAAACCGGGAGAGCTGCGCGTGGTGATCTGGTCCCGCTCGCCCGGCAGGGCGACCGGCAGGTCCCGGACGACCCGGGAGCCGGGGCCGGGAGAGAGGACGACGACGCGGTCTCCCACGTACACGCTCTCGTCGATGTCGTGGGTGACGAACACGATGGTCGTGTCGTCGGCGCGGTGGACCTCCAGGAGCAGGTCCTCCAGATCCTCGCGGGTGCCGGCGTCCAGCGAGCCGAACGGCTCGTCCATGAGCAGCAGCGAGGGCCGGCAGACGAGGGCACGGGCGATGGCGACGCGCTGCTGCATACCGCCGGACAGCTCCCGGGGATGGCGCCGGGCGGCTCCGTGCAGCCCGACCCGTTCGAGGATCGTCTCGGCCTCGGCTCGGCGGGCGGCGCGGGTCAGGCCCCGGCGGCGCAGCGGCAGGGCCACGTTGTCGCGTACGGTCAGCCAGGGCAGCAGCGAGCGGCCGTACTCCTGGAAGACCACGGCGAGCCGCTCCGGGACGCCGGTCACCGGTGTCCCGTCGACCGTGACCGCGCCCTCCTGCACGGGCAGCAGCCCGGCGATGGTGCGCAGCAGCGTGGACTTGCCGCAGCCGGACGGCCCGACCACGCTGAGGAGTTGTCCGTCGGGCACGGTCAGGCTGATGCCGTCCAGGACGTGCTGGTCGCCGAAGTGCCGGCTGACGGAATCGAGGCGCAGCATCCTTCACCCGGCCCAGGGCTCGTACAGGGTGCCCGCGCTGCCGGTCACCGCGAGGTGCAGCAGGAAGGGGCCGGCGTCGTCGCCCCGGCCCAGGGCGTGGTCCAGGGCGGCCGGCAGTTCCCCTGGGTGCTCGGCGCGGGCCGCGGGGCAGCCGAAGGACTCCGCGAGTGCCGCGAAGTCGATGCCCGTGATGTCGGTGCCGGGAACGGGTGCGATGCCGATCCGGCGGCCCAGCGCGCGCACGGCCGCGTAACCTCCGTTGTCCAGGAGGATGTAGGTGACCGGTGCCGTGTGTCGGGCCGCGGTCCACAGGGCCTGCACCGAGTACAGCGCCGAACCGTCCCCGACCACGCACACCACCCGGCGCCGGTCGGCGAGCGCGCGGCCCACCGCGAGGGGCAGGCCCCAGCCGAGCGCCCCGCTGCCCGTGGTGAGGAAGCCGCCGCTCTGCTCGACGGGCAGGCGCGCGTGGAGCGCGTCACGGTGGCTCGGCGCCTCCTCGACGAGGACCCGGTCGCGCGGCAGCCTGGCGCGCAGCAGATCGAAGAGCAGCTCCGGGGTGATGTGCCCCTCGGCGGCGGCCGGAACGGGGGCCGGCCGCGGCGGTGGCGGGTCGCGGTCGGGTTCGCTCAGTAGCCCGGTGAGCCGTTCCAGGGCGGGCCGCAGAGTCGTGACGATGCTGGTGCCGGTGGGCAGCCAGGCGGCCTGGCCGGGGTCGCAGTCCAGATGGAACAGCTCGGTCCCGGGCGCGAGCGGCCGGCCCCCGTCCGCCACGTGATAGGTGAACACCGGGGCGCCGAGGGCGACCACCACGTCGTACGGCGCGAGGCGCGCGGACAGTTGGCGGGCGACCGGCGGTAAGAAGCCCTGGAACAGCGGATGCGACTCCGGGAAGCCGGAGCGGCCGGACAGGGGGCTGATCCACACCCCGGCCCGGATCCGCTCGGCCAGCGCCCGCACCTGTTCCAGCGCGTCCTCGTCGTCCACGCCCGGACCGACCACGAGCGCCGGGCGCCGGCAGGTCTCCAGCCGGGCGGCGAGTGCGTCGAGGGCGGCGGGGGCAGCCGTGAACCCCGAGTGCACCGTGCGGGGTGTGAGGGGTTCGGCGGGCCGCTCCCAGTCGTCCTCGGGCACGGACACGAAGACCGGGCCGCGGGGCGGCGCCATCGCGACCCGGTACGCCTCGGCGAGCACGGCCGGCACGTCCTCGGCCCGCTCCGGCTGGCGCGCGAACTTCACGTACGGGCGCGGGAACAGGGCCGGTTCGTCGGCGCCGAGGAACGGCCGCAGCTGGATCAGCGAGCGCGTCTGCTGCCCCGCCATGATGAGCAGTGGCACCCGGTCGCGGAAGGCGTTGAACACCGCGCCGAGCGCGTGCCCCACCCCACCCGCCGAGTGCAGGCCGACCAGCGCGGCCCGCCGGGTGCCGAGCGCGTGCCCGGCGGCCATGCCGACGGCGACGGACTCCTGCAGGCCCAGCACATAGGTGAAGTCGTCCGGCCAGTCGCGGAACATCCGCAGTTCCGTGGAGCCCGGATTGCCGAAGACCGTGGTCATGCCGTTGTCGCGCAGAAACCGTACGACCGCCTCGCGCACCGTGGCCGTCGTCATGCTGTCCTCCCTGCGGACGATCCCGGGCCGACGAGCCGCTTCTCGACCGCCAGCAGTCCGGTGTTGAGGAGATACCCGAGTACGCCGAGCAGCAGCAGCGCGGACCACACCGTGAGCAGGTCGGAGCGCGTCTGGGCGTCGGTGAGCGTGAACCCGATGCCGTCGTCACTACCCGGCAGCAGTTCCGAGAACACCATCAGGATCAGGCACAGCGACAGGCTGAGCCGGAGCCCGGCGAAGATCCGGGGCAGCGCCGAGGGCAGGATCAGGAACCACAGCCGCTCGGGTGCCGTCAGCCGCAGCACGGCCGCCGCCTCGAGCCGCAGCGGATCGGTGGCGCGGGCGCCCTCGGCCGAGTTGATCAGCACCGGCCACACGGCGCCGAACACGATCGAGGCCACCTGCATGGGCGTACCGACGTCGAAGACGACGACGAACACCGGCACCAGCGCGGGCGGCGGCACGGCCCGCGCGAACTGGAGCACCGGGTTGCACAACGCGTACGCCCGGCGCGAGCGGCCCACCGCGATCCCGAGGGTGATCCCGGCGACTGCGGCGAGCGTGAACCCGGCCGCCATCCGGCCCAGGCTCGGCAGGATGGTGCCGACGGCGTCCGAGGTGACGAACAGATGGCCGGCCGGGCCCGAGAACCACAGGTCGCGGGCGTGCCGGGCGATCCGCAGCGGTGGCGGGAAGTACACGCTGTGCAGCGCACGGGCGGCCAGTTCCCAGCAGAGGAGGGCGCCGAGGAACACCGACCAGCGCAGCAGGAAGGGCACGGCGGTGGTGCGCGGCGAGCGGGGTGCGGGTCCGCTCCGCGTCTGCGTCCGCGTCTGTGCCTGCGTCTGCGTCATGGGCGGCCCCGCTCCGGCTTCCCCGGCACTGGGCGGGGTTCCTGCGCCCAGGCGAACAGCCGCCGCTCGGCACCGACCAGTACGCCGTTGATCACCAGCCCGAGGCCGCCCGCCCACACCACCCCGGCCAGCACGTCCCGCGTGCCGTCGGTTGCCGTCTGGGCCTGGGCGATGAAGATGCCGAGGCCCTGGCCGAAGCCGGAGAGGATCTCCGTCGCGACGGCGAGGATCAGGGCGACCGCGGCCGAGATCCGCACACCGGCGGCGATGAACGGGGCGGTGGCCGGCAGCTGTGCCCGCAGCAGCACCGCGAGCCGGCCGAACCCGAAGGCCCGCAGGGTGTCCCTGGCCAGCGGGTCGCTCTCGCCGAGGCCGTAGACGGTGTTGAACAGCACCGGCCACAGCGAGGCGTACGCGATCAGCGTCACCTCCGTCTGTGTGCCCGACCCGAGCAGCAGTGACACGAGGGGGATCAGCGCGACGGACGGCAGGGGCCGCAGGAACTCGATCACGGTGCGCGCGGCGGCCTCCACCACCGGCACCGCGCCCAGCAGCAGTCCCAGCGGCACGGCGAGCGCGCAGGCGAGCCCGAGGCCGAGCGCCCAGGCCCGCAGGGTCACCCCGATCCCGTCGAGGAAGGCCGGGTCACCCGCCAATCGTGCGGCGCGGACGAGGACTTCGGATGCGGGCGGCAGATAGCTCCGCCGGACGATCCCGGCCCGGGACACCGCCTCACAGATCCCGAAGGCCGCCGCCGCGCCGCTCAGGCCCAGCAGGAATTCCTGACGCCGTGTCATTTCACCAGCAGGGGTGCCGGTTCGATGTCCTTGGACAGCAGTCCCTGGGCGCGCATGAGCCGGACGAGCCGGTGCAGCACGGACGGATCGGCGGCCGGTGGATAGGTGGGCAGGTGGATCGACTTGGCCTGGTCCGCGGTCACCTTGGTGTATTTCGGCAGTTCGGCGCGCACCGCCGCCGGGTTCTCGGCGGCCAGCCTGGACGCCGCCTCGACGGCACGCCGGAAGCCCGCCGCCGCCTTCGGGTTCTTCTTCACGAAGTCGGCCGTGGTGACGTATCCGCTGGCGGGCAGGCCCCTCGCCGGTCCCGAACCGCCGTCGAGCAGAACCCTCGCGCCCAGTTCGCCCTGGATGGCCGAGTCGAAGGGCTCGACCGCGTGTGCGGCGTCCACCTGGCCCCTCTGCAGAGCGGGGCCCATCTGCGGGAACAGGATCTGCCGGTAGACGGGTCGCCCGGCGTGCCGGGCGTCGAGGATCGCGTTCAGGGTCAGGGACTGGATGTTGTTCAGGACGGCGACGGCGACCTTCTTGCCGGCGAGGTCCGCGGGCGACTTCAGGGCCGAGTCCTTGGGCACCAGGACATCCATCATGTGCGGGGCGATGCGTACGCCCTCGGCGAGGATGCGCAGGTCCAGGGTGCCCTTCTCGTACGCCTGGAAGTAGGTCACGTAGTTCGCGCTCGCGATGACGTCCACCTGGCCCTTGAGCAGCGCGGGCAGCGCCTGGATGCTCTGCTGCACGGGCTGGATGCGCACGTCCAGGCCCTCTTTGGCGAACAGCCCGCGGTCCCGGGCCAGGTAGAGGGCGGCGGAGTCGGTGAGCGGCAGTGCCGCCACGGTCAGCTGCGGCCGGCCGTCACCGGAGTGCGACGTGCCGCCGCTGTCACAGCCCACCAGGATCAGCGCCACGGTGGCGGCAAGCGCGGCAAGGCGTTTGGTTCCCGAACGTGATCGATGTAAAGGCATGTCGGCATGACTACCCTCAATCTGTCATGATCGCTACAGATTTGGGGCATGGTTTCCGCCTTCGGAGACATGCCGGGCGTTCCGGTCAGATGTCCTCGGGCGAGTTCCGCTCCGGCTGCCGGGCCGCCACGCCGAGGTGCTCGCCGACCCGGTTGACGAGAAGGGTCATCTCGTAGGCGATCTGCCCGATGTCGGCGTCCGCGGCGCTGAGCACGCACAGGCAGCTGCCCGGACCGGCCGCGGTGACGAACAGCACCGCGTCGTCGAACTCGACCATCGTCTGGCGGACCCGGCCCGCGCCGAAGTGCCGTCCCGAGCCCTTGGCCAGGCTGTGCAGTCCGGACGATACGGCCGCTAAATGCTCGGCGTCCTCGCGTCGCAGCCCGGTGCTGGCGCCCGCCACCAGCCCGTCGTTGGACAGCACCAAGGCGTGCCGTACGTGCTCGACGCGCTCGGTCAGATCATCCAGGAGCCAGCCAAGTCCCTGGTTCTGCACCATGTTTCGGTCTCCCCGTGTGACGACTCCCCCTGGCCGGAGGATCTGCTCGCCAGCCTTCCCCACCTCCGGTCGACGGGCAAGGAGGATGGGGGCATGGCACAGAAGATGACCGATGAGGAATGGCGGGCGTTCGTCTCGGACGGCACCCGCACCGGCAAGCTCTCGACCGTCCGGGCCGATGGGAGCCCGCACGTGGCGCCGGTCTGGTTCCTGATGGACGGCGACGAACTGGTCTTCAACACCGGCAAGGAGACCGTGAAGGGGCGCAATCTGGCCCGTGACGGGCGAGTCGCCCTGTGCGTGGACGACGACCGGCCGCCCTTCCACTTCGTCGTCCTGGACGGCCGCGCCCGGCTGTCGGAGGACCTCGACGAGGTGCGGATGTGGGCCACCCGCATCGCGGCCCGGTACATGGGCGAGGAGCGGGCCGAGGAGTACGGGGCCCGCAACGGGGTTCCCGGCGAACTCCTGGTCCGCGTCACCGTCGACAAGGTGGTGGCGCTGCGGGACGTGGCCGACTGAGGTTCCGGCCCGGCCGGCCCGCCTCCGTCGTCGAGCGGCCGGGGGACGCTCGACGACGGATGCCCGAGCGTGTGCACGGCGGTGCCGGACCGTGCATGCGGAATCATGCGCGGCATGAGCGACGATCACACGCACGTCCAGGAATTCTTCACCGCCCGCGCCGCCGACTGGGACAGCCGCTTCCCGGACGACGGCCCGGCCTACGCGGCCGCGGTGGCCTGCCTCGGACTGCCCGCGGGAGGCCGCGTGCTGGACGCGGGCTGCGGCACGGGGCGCGCGCTGCCGCCGCTGCGGGCGGCCGTGGGCCCGTCCGGGGTGGTCGTGGGGGCCGACCTGACCCCGGCCATGCTGCAGGCCGCCGTACGGGCCGAGCGGGACCGGGACGGGCGGTTGCTGCTCGCCGACGTCACCGCGCTGCCGCTGCGGTCCGAGTCGCTGGACGCGGTGTTCGCGGCCGGCCTGATCGCGCACCTGCCCGACCCGGCGCGGAATCTGCGGGAGCTGTTCCGGGTGCTGCGGCCCGGCGGCACGCTGGCGCTGTTCCACCCGATCGGCAGGGCGGCGCTCGCCGCCCGGCAGGGCCGCCGGCTCACCCCGGACGACTTGCGCGCCGAGGGCAATCTCCGTCCGCTGCTGGCCGGTTCCGGCTTCCGCCTGACCTCGTACGCCGACGAGGACGCCCGCTTCCTGGCGCTGGCGGTACGCGAAGGATGACGCCGGTCCTCAGCGGCGGCCCGCGACCGCCGCCGCGAAGGCGCCGGGGTCGTCGGACATGACGTCGGGCCCGGCGCCCGGCACCGTCACCACGCGCATGCCCGCCGCTTCCGGGCCGCCCTGCCGTCGAGCGGGCCGCTCAGCACGCCCTCTCCAGCTGGACCCGCTCGATCGGCCCTGGCTGCGCGGCACGACCGAGTCACTCGGCGGCTGACGTGTCCAGGTGCCGCACGGGGCACCCGCGCACGCCGGGAACCGGGCGGGTGCCCAGCTCGTCCAGGCGGTAGCCGTTCGGGTAGCCCTTGACCTCCCGGTTCTGGCGCGCGTGGTGCGGTGCCCGCCGCGGCGGCAGCAGGCGCACGATGCGGCCACGCGCGCGCACCGCGCGCCGCACCAGCTCGCGGGTGACCGGATGCGGGGCCGGGTAGCGGAAGGCGCGCAGCAGCGGCTCGTCGAGCAGAGCCAGCGTGGACGCGCGCAGCAGGGGCGCCAGCGGGCGCGGGTACCAGGAGGCCATCAGGTCGAGCGTGGCGTCGGAGACCCGCCGCGCGCCCTCGTCCCAGTCGAAGTGCGCCTCCTCGTAGGCGTCCAGGCAGGCCTCGAACTCCTCGTAGGACTCCGGAATGTCCTTGATGCCCATGTGGCGGCCCAGGATGCCGTAGTGGACGCTCGCCGCGACGGTCTCGTGGCGCGAGAGCCTGCGCCAGCCGTAGGCGTCGATCCATCGCTTGGGCATGACGACGAACGTGCACAGCACGTACCGCATGTCGTCGTTGCTGATGTCGTAGCTGCGGTGCATCTGGTTGATGCGGCGGATCGCGGTGCGGCCCTCCCCGCTGCCGAAGCCGTGCTCGACGACGGCGTCGAGGAGCAGGCTGGTGTCGTCGTAGCGCTTCTGCGCCCGCTCCGTGAGCTCGGCCGTCTCGGCGAGGAGCCGGCCGATGCTGGGTACCGCGTACGTGCGGTAGAGGGCCAGTTCGAGGGAGCGGGTGAAGTCCCACGGGAACTCGTACGCCGAACTGAGCCGGTAGATCTCGGACGCCTCCTGGTACGGATCCATCCGCCGGATCTGCTCCAGCCGCTCGAACCGCTTCACCGCGCTCCCCCATCTGCCGCCGAGGCTCCAACTCTACGTGGGGTCACGGGCGGTGAGCGGTCGGCGAGGGAGGCGCGGCGGGTGAAGGCGGTCGGCGTGTCCGACTCGGGTGCGCAGGTCCGCTGCCGGGTTCCCCCGCCCGGTCCGCACGGGGACGACGCCGGCCGGGGCAAACGTACACACAATCTTTTCGAGGCCGCCGCCGGGTATGTCGCGGCCCGCGCGGAGGCCGGCCGGGACCGCGTGGACGGGGCGGTCGGCCGGGTGTCGCCGGAGTCGCTGTCCTGCGGGTCGGCGAACCGGCGGGCCGGGCCGTCGGCGCGCTCGCGCGGGAGCGCGCCGGGTCACCGGGCGTCGCCGGGCGTCGTCGCCCGGACGCTGCCGGGGGTCACGGCGGCCCGGCGCGCGGGCCGACGAGCGGTCGATTCGCCCCGTCAAGCCGGAAAACTGCAGCTCCGCGTGGTCGGGGAGTCGTGACAAGGGCCTTCCGCTCGGATTAGGGTGCGCGCCGTTGGACGAACCGATGGGGAGGCTGGGATGGCCGGGACGGACGAGGACGCCGTCGCCGCCGACGACGCGCTGTATGTGCTCACGGCGGTGCTGCTGACGCCGGCGAAGTTCCCGAGCGTGCTGGGCGACGACTACCCGGAGGCCTGCGCGGCGCTCGGCCTGGCGCCGCTGGCCGACGGCTACGGGCTGGTGCTCGGCCAGGACGGCGAGGGGGCCCGCTGGACCGTCGTCGTCGACGACGTCTCCCTGGTCGCCGTCGCCATCGCGTCCTGGGACTGCGGCATGGAGTACGACCTGTCGCCCGACGAGCGCTCGGTCGTCGCCGCCCTGCCCGGCTGGCCGCTCGCGGTCGCCGTCGCGGCCCCCGGCGTGCCCGACCCGCACGACCCGGACCCGGAGGTCGCCGAGCGGCCTCCGCTGTCGCCGCCGGACACCTCCACGTGGGGGCCGGCCCAGCGCCGGCTCGGGGCCGACGAGATCGCGCTGCAGTGGGCGCTGTGGCGGGAGCAGATCGACGACTCCGAGTTCCCGTCGGCGCCGGGCGCCTCCGAGTCTGCCGATTCCGCCGAGTCCGCCGAGTCTTCCGGTTCCTCCGGGGACGCCGGCGACGCGGCGGGTTCCGAGCAGGCGGGGACAGCGGAGGGGAGCGCGGGTTCCAGCAGGATCCGGCGCGTCCTCGCGGAGGCACGCGCCTACCTGGACACGCCCCCGCCGCTGGGCCGTGTCCGGTCGTCCTTCGCCCCGGGTGAGGCGCGGACCCTGCGCGCCGACGGTCCCGGCTGGTCGCTCGTCGCCAGGACCGACGACATCGCGTTCGTGCTGCTCGACGAGGAGCCCGGCGAGGTGCTGCCGGTGGGCAGGGGGCCGGAACTGCCGGGCCTGCTGGAGGCCCTCGACAACATGGCCGTCCGTCCCAGCTGAAACCCGCACGCCGGTCCGCGGACGCACCCTCGCCGCCCCTGTCTCCCCCGTCTCCGTCTTCGACGCCCCCCGTTCTGTCTTCGACAGCACCCTCATCCCTGTCTTCACCACCCTTGTCCCTGTCTTCCGTCCCCATGTGGCGAGGTCGTTCGATGTGGCCCCAGCCCATGGATGCCGCATACGCCTGACAGCACCATGAGGCAGCCCCCGGCGCCCTGTTCCCACCGGCCGCCGTTTCCTTCCGCCTGCCTGGAGGCTGCCATGCGTCCGTCCCGCCATGTCCCGCCCGTCGTCGCCGCGCTCGCGGCGGCGACCCTCGTCTGGCCGGTCTCCGCCTCGGCCGCCGGAGCCGACGACGTGGGGCACTGCGCGCGGCAGACGCGGGTCCAGGTGCCGGGCGCGGCCTTCCAGCAGCGCGCCTGTCTGCCCGACCTCACGACGGCCGGGCTCGCCGGCACGCAGTACACCGACATGGCCGACCAGGCCGGGCTGACGGCCAAGGCCACCCGCAACCCCTCCGGGGTGCCCGGGGTACAGATCGACGGCTACTTCCCGGACTCCTCGCACTTCAACGCCACGCACGGCTGGCACCACGACGCCCAGTTCGTCATCAGGCTGCCGGACCACTGGAACGGCGGTCTGGTGGTCACCGGCGCACCCGGCACGCGCAAGCAGTACGCGACCGACACGGCGATCTCCGACCAGGTCCTCGCCCAGGGCTACGCGTACGCGGCGACCGACAAGGGCAACAACGGTGTCGACTTCTACCGCGACGGCACCCGGCCCGGTGACGCGGTCGCCGAATGGAACGCCCGGACCACCCAGCTCACCCGGGCCGCGAAGCGCGCCGTGGCCCAGCGGTACGGCCGCGCTCCGCGCCGTACGTACATGACCGGCATCTCCAACGGCGGCTATCTGACCCGCTGGCAGTTGGAGAACCACCCGGAGCTGTACGACGGCGGCGTGGACTGGGAGGGCGCCCTGTGGACCGCGGACGGCCCCAGCCTGCTCACCTCGCTGCCCACCGCCGTGGCGCGCACGCTGGGAGCCGCACGGGACGAGGACCTCTACGCGGTGGGATTCGCGCGCGGCTCCGAATTCCTGTGGCCGTACCACGAGAAGGCCTACTGGGGGCTCACGCAGAAGATCTACCGTGCGGAGTTCGACCCGGGCTACGACCCCGCCTGCCCCGGCCCGTCGGCCGGGACCACCACGGAGCAGATCCTGGCGCCGTGCGCCTCCGACGCGGCGTACGACTTCGCGTCGCGGCCCGCGTCCGTCCATCGCGCCGTGGCACGGGTGTCGCTGACCGGGCGCATCGGCAAGCCGCTGATCACGCTGCACGGTGACCTGGACACGCTGCTGCCCGCGGCGGCCGACTCGGACGTGTACGCGCGCATGGTCGACGGGAGCGGACGCGGCCTCCTGCACCGCTACTACACGATCCAGGGCGGCACGCACGTCGACGGCCTGTACGACACCTATCCGGACCGGTTGCGGCCGATCCTGCCCTGCTACCGGTCGGCCTTCGACACGCTGGTGTCATGGGTGGAACGGGGCGCGCAGCCGCCCGCGGACCGTACCGTCGCCAGGCCCGCGGACGGCGACGTGGTCGGCTCCTGCGCCCTGTCCGACCGGGCCGCTTCCGCGCGTTAGCGTCTCAGCGGCCGAGCTCCTTGCGGGTGACGCGGCGCAGTCGCCGCCGCTGCGAGGGGTCCAGGGCGAGGTAGGCGGCGGCCGGGACTCCCAGGACTATGAGAAGCGCGGCCCACCAGGGCAGCCAGATCAGCAGGATCAGTCCGGCCGCCACACCTCCCGCGGCGATCTTCGCGTTCTTCGACATGTGCGTCGCCTCCTTCGCGGCCACTGCCGCTCTCTGTCGTGAAAACGGGTCCGCGCTTCCCGCGGTTCCGCGTCGCGACCCTGATACGTCCCTGAGTCGCGACCCCGACGCACCCCTGAGACCCGGCGGACGCCCGCGCCGCCGGTGGCAGCGACGTGCTCGGGTGTCCGACGTCCCGAGTTCACCGGACGGTCGGAGCGCGTTCGCCACGGGGCCCAAATGTTGACGCTGTCAGCGAACTTCTCCTCAGGAGGCCCGATGTCCCCGCACGCCACCGTCCGGCGCCGTGTCAGACGTTCCGTCGCGGCGGGTGTGCCGCTCGCCGTGATCGGGGCCCTGCTGGCCGCCGGCCCGGCCTCGGGCGCCGCGCCGAAGGACGCGTACGTGACCCGCACGGCGACGCTCGGCGACATCCCGCTCGGCGCGTTCAGCAACGCCCTGCTCCCGGGGACGGTGGACGACGACCGGGGCGTCGACCTCGGCGGCATCGGCAGCGACATCTACCCGGCCGGCCGCAAGGGCGAGTTCTGGACGGTCACCGACCGCGGGCCGAACGGCCAGATCAAGGTGAACGGCGCCAAGCGGCGCACCTTCCCGGTGCCCGGCTTCGATCCGGCGATCGTGCGGATCCGCGTGTCCGGCGACACCGTGCGGGTGCTGGACGCCGTCCCGCTCACCACCTCCTCCGGCAAGCCCGTCACCGGGCTGCCCAACCAGGCGGGGCGCGACGAGGCCCCGTACTCCTACGACGCGCGGACGGCGCTCACGTACGACCCGAACGGGCTGGACACCGAGGGCATCGTGCGTGCGGGGGACGGGAGTTTCTGGCTGGTCGACGAGTACGGGCCCTCGCTCGTGCACGTCTCCGCGCGCGGGCGGGTCCTCACGCGCTACGTCCCGAAGGGCCTCGGTCTCACCGGCGCCGACTACCCGGTCGTGGAGGCGCTGCCCTCCGTCCTGCTGCACCGCAAGACCAACCGCGGTTTCGAGGGCCTCGCGCAACTGCCCGGCGGCGACCTGGTGATGGCCCTGCAGAGCCCGCTGTCGCTGCCGGACACGCGCGCCGGGGAGGCCTCCCGCACCACCCGGCTGCTGCGTTTCTCGCCCGGCGGGAAGGCGGTCACGGCCGAGTACGTGTACCGCTTCGACCCGGTGAGCGTGGTGGACCCGGGCGAGGACGACACCTCCGAGCTGAAGATCTCCTCCGTGGTCGCCGTCGGCGGTGACCGGCTGCTGGTGGAGGAACGCACGGACAAGGCGGCCCGTCTGCAGCTCGTGAAGCTGGACAAGGACGCCGACGTCCTCGGAGGCCGCTGGGACGACGACACCACGTCCCCTTCCCTGGAGCAGCTCGACGACCCCGCCGCCGCGGGCGTCCCGGTGCTCGGTAAGAAGCTCGTCGTCGACCTGGGCGCCGTCGCCGGCGTGCCCGGGAAGATCGAGGGCGTCGCGCGCGTGGACCATGACACGCTCGTCCTCGTCAACGACAACGACTTCGGGATGACGGACGGCGCGGGCGCGTTCGACGCGCAGGGCCGACTGGTCGACAGCGGGATCGAGACGACGGTGACGTACGTGCGGCTGCCGCACGGCGTCTGACGGCAGTCGCGGCCACGCACGCCGCGCGCGTGGCCGCGACGGGCCTCACGCGCCCGGCGGGCTCTCGGACGGCTACGGCAGTTCGCCGCCCGCCAGAGAGGGGATCAGCGACTCCAGATCGCTGGGGATGCCGCTCGGCAACCCGCTGGGCAGCCGGGACGGCAGTGCGGTGGGCAATGCGGTGGGCAGTGCGGTGGGCAGCTCGCTCGGCAGTCCCGACGGGACGGTCAGGGACGGCGACGGCGTGCGGCCGCCGCTCGCGCCGTCCCCGGCGGGCTTCCCGCCGGGCGAGTCGCCGCTGCCCGAGGAGACCGTCAGCAGCACGACGACGGCGACGGCCGCTGCCGCCACGAGCACGACCAACAGGACCAGGACCGGCCTCCGGCGCCGTCCCGGCCCGAGGGGCGTGGGCGGACCCGAAAGCGTGGGCGGACCCGAAAGCGTAGGCGGGCCCGAGGGCGTGGGCGGGCCGGGCGGCTGGGGCGGTACGGGCGGGATGGCCATACCGACCAGCGTCCCCCGCACCCGGGGACGGGACGGCCTCCGCGCGGGAGTCGGTACGGCCCCGTGCCACGGACGGCACGGTTCCGGAGCATTGTCCGCGCGGAGGCGAGCGCACGACGTGTGCCCGTGCGCACCGGCGGTCCCGGGCACGCGCGCGTACCCGCTCGACCGGCGCACGCGCACACGCGTGCGGGTGCTCAGCCGCGTGCCCCCAGCAGGTGGTCCATCGCCAGCTGGTCGAGCTGCTCGAAGGCCATGCCGCGCGCGGCGGCCGCCTCCACGTCGAACTCCTCGAAGGCGCCGCGGTCCGCGAGCAGCGCCTGGAGCCCGTCCGCCGCGGTCGGCTGCGCGAGCTGGTCCAGGCGCGACGCGCGCAGCGCCTCCTGCACCTCCGGGTCGGCCCGGAAGGCGGCCGAACGCTCCTTGAGGATCAGGTAGTTGCGCATGCAGCCCGCGGCCGACGCCCACACGCCGTCGAGGTCCTCGGTCCGCGGCGGCTTGAAGTCGAAGTGGCGGGGACCGTCGTAACCGGCGCTCTCCAGGAGGTCGACCAGCCAGAAGGCGGCGCGCAGGTCGCCGGCGCCGAAGCGGAGGTCCTGGTCGTACTTGATGCCGGACTGACCGTTGAGGTCGATGTGGAAGAGCTTTCCGGCCCACAGCGCCTGGGCGATGCCGTGCGGGAAGTTCAGCCCGGCCATCTGCTCGTGGCCGACCTCCGGGTTGACGCCGTACAGCTCGGGCCGCTCCAGGCGCTCGATGAACGCGAGGGCGTGGCCGACGGTCGGCAGCAGGATGTCGCCGCGCGGCTCGTTGGGCTTGGGCTCGATGGCGAAGCGCAGGTCGTAGCCCTGGGAGGTGACGTACTCGCCGAGGAGGTCGAAGGCCTCCTTCATGCGGTCGAGGGCGACACGCACGTCCTTGGCGCCGCCGGACTCGGCGCCCTCGCGGCCGCCCCAGGCGACGTACGTCTTCGCGCCCAGCTCGACCGCGAGGTCGATGTTGCGGATGGTCTTGCGCAGCGCGTAGCGGCGCACGTCGCGGTCGTTGGCGGTGAACGCGCCGTCCTTGAAGACGGGGTGCGTGAAGAGGTTCGTGGTGGCCATCGGCACGGTCATGCCGGTCGTGTCGAGAGCCTGGCGGAAGCGCTTGATGTGCGACTCGCGCTCACTGTCGGAGGACCCGAAGGGGATCAGGTCGTCGTCGTGGAAGGTGACGCCGTAGGCGCCGAGTTCGGCCAGGCGCTGCACCGTCTCGACGGGGTCGAGGGCGCGCCGCGTGGCGTCGCCGAACGGGTCCCTTCCCTGCCAGCCGACGGTCCACAGGCCGAAGGTGAACCTGTCCTCGGGGGTGGGCTGGTAGTTCATGCCGCGGCTCCTTGCTCGCTTGCGACTATTTCGTCATGGCGGTTTACAAATTAGTATGCGGACGCATCCCTGGGAAGGGACACGGTGTCCCCGAAGAGGTGATGTCCGGGTGATCACCACCCGGACGCCCTCGAACCAGCAGGTCAGAGCAGCAGGTCAGAGCCGCAGAGCCGCGGAAAGAGGGAGAGCATGTCAGCAGCCGAAGGTCCGCTCGTCGTCGGCGTGGACACGTCCACCCAGTCCACCAAGGCGCTCGTCGTCGACGTGGCCACCGGGCAGGTCGTCGCGAGCGGCCAGGCGCCGCACACCGTGTCCTCGGGCGCCGGCCGCGAGAGCGACCCGCGTCAGTGGTGGGACGCGCTGTGCGAGGCCCTGCGCCAGTGCGGCGACGCGGCGCACGAGGCCGCCGCGGTGTCGATCGGCGGGCAGCAGCACGGCCTGGTCACGCTGGACGAGCGGGGCGAGCCGGTCCGCCCGGCCCTGCTGTGGAACGACGTGCGCTCCGCGCCGCAGGCCCGCCGGCTGGTCGACGAACTGGGCGGACCGAAGGGCTGGGCCGAGCGCACGGGCAGCGTGCCCGGCGCCTCCTTCACCGTCACGAAGTGGGCCTGGCTCGCCGAGCACGAGCCGGAGGCGGTCCGCGCGACCAGGGCGGTCCGCCTGCCGCACGACTACCTGACCGAACGCCTCACCGGGCAGGGCACGACCGACCGCGGCGACGCGTCCGGGACGGGCTGGTGGGCTTCGGGGACGGAGTCGTACGACGAGGAGACCCTGGCGCACGTGGGCCTCGATCCGGCGCTGCTGCCCCGAGTGGTGCGGCCCGGCGAGGTGGCGGGCACCGTGCGCGACAGCCACGACCTGCCGTTCTCCAAGGGCACCCTGGTCGCCCCCGGCACCGGCGACAACGCCGCCGCCGCGCTCGGCCTCGGGCTGCGCCCCGGCACGGCGGTGATGAGTCTCGGCACCTCCGGCACGGTGTACGCGGTGTCGGCGCACCGGCCCGCCGACCCGACGGGCACCGTGGCGGGCTTCGCCGACGCCCGGGGCGACTGGCTGCCGCTGGCCTGCACGCTGAACTGCACGCTCGCCGTCGACCGGATCGCGTCGCTGCTGGGCCTGGACCGCGAGGCCGTGGAGCCCACCGCCGGCGTCACCCTGCTGCCCTACCTGGACGGCGAGCGCACCCCGAACCTGCCGAACGCCTCCGGCCTGCTGCACGGGCTGCGCCACGACACGACCGCCGGCCAGCTCCTGCAGGCCGCCTACGACGGCGCGGTGCACGCGCTGCTCGGGGCGCTCGACCTGGTCCTCGACCAGGACGAGGACCGCTCGGCACCGCTGCTGCTGATCGGCGGGGGCGCCCGGGGTGCGGCCTGGCAGCAGACGGTACGCCGGCTGTCGGGACGCCCGGTCCAGGTCCCCGAGGCCAAGGAGCTGGTGGCGCTGGGCGCCGCCGCCCAGGCGGCGGGCCTGCTGACCGGCGAGGACCCGGCCGCGGTCGCCCGGCGCTGGAACACGGCCGCCGGCCCGGTGCTCGAGGCCGTGGAGCGGGACGAGACGACCCTGGCCAGGATCTCCGGGGTACTCTCCGACGCGGCCCCGCTGCTGGAGCGGGGCACCGGCGCTCACTGAGGACACGGAGGCATGACCGCACCCCTGCACGAGGCCCGCCCGGCCGGACCGGGGCGGGCGCTGCCCGACACCCAGCAGGGCATGCGCCGCCGCAACCTCGCCCGGGTGATGCACGCCGTCAGCGCCGAGGGCCCGCTCTCCCGTGCCGCCGTCGCCTCGCGCATCGGGCTGACCCGGGCGGCCGTGTCCACCCTGGTGGACGAGCTGATCCGCACGGGCCTGCTGGAGGAGCTGGGCCCGGAGCGGCCCGGCCGGGTGGGCCGGCCCGGTTCGGCACTGGCCGTCAGCGGCCGCGGCCCGGCCGGGATAGGCGCCGAGATCGGCGTGGATCACCTGGCGGTCTGCGCGGTCGACCTGCGCGGTGAGGTGCGGTCCCGGGCCGTGCGCCACGGCGCGAACCGCGGCCGCCCCCCCGAGCCGGTGATCGCGGAACTCACCGGTCTGGTGCGCCGGGTGACCGCCGAGGCGGAGCGGGAGGGACTGTGGCCGGCGGGGCTCGCGGTGGCCGTGCCGGGTCTGGTGGCCCGCGACGCCCGAACCGTCGTCCGCGCCCCCAACCTCGAGTGGCACGACACCGACCTCGGGGCCCTGCTGCCGGCCGGTCTGCCGCTGACGGTCGACAACGAGGCCAACTTCGGCGCCCTGGCGGAACTCTGGCTGGGCGAGGGCACACCGGGCGACTTCCTGCACGTGTCGGCGGAGATCGGCATCGGTGCCGCGGTCGTCGTGGCCGGAGGGCTGCTGCGCGGAACACGCGGCTTCGCCGGTGAGCTGGGGCATGTGCCGGTACGTCCGGAGGGGCCCGCGTGCCCCTGTGGCGGGCGCGGGTGCCTGGAGCAGTACGCCGGTGAGGAGGCGGTGCTGCGCGCGGCGGGGCTGGAGCCGGGCGAGGACCGGGTCGGGCTGCTGGCGCGCCGGGCCGCGGAGGGCGACGAGGCGGTACGGCGCGCGCTGCGCGACGCCGGCACGGCGCTCGGCATAGCCCTGACCGGCGCGGTCAATCTGCTCGACCCGGAGAGCGTGGTCCTGGGCGGCGCGCTGGCCGCGCTCGCCCCCTGGCTGCTGCCGTCCCTGGAATCGGAGCTGGCCCGCCGGACCGCGGGACCGGCCTGCCCGGTGTCGGTGTCACGGCTGGGCCACGAGGGGCCGCTGCTCGGCGCCGCCCACTCGGTGGTGCGGGCGGTGCTGGACGACCCGGCGTCCGTGGCCGCACGGGCCTGATCCCCGGGTGGCCGACTGCGACGACGCATCGGTTCGGCGCACCTGTTGAACGGACCGGTTCGGCGCACCGGTTCGGCGCACCTGCTCCGCGCGTGACGGCGTGTCTGCCTCTCCCGACTCCACTCGTGTGGGTGACTGAGTTATCCACAGTTGCACCGTTATCCACCGAATCGAGAATCGCCTTCTGCCCAACCCGCGCCCGCCGTACCGTGATTCACGCGAGGCGCATCCGCAGACGGGCGACGTCCTCCCGACCGACTCCCCACCGGGCACCACCAGGCTCCGAGAGGCAGGACTCCATGGAACGCACCAGACCGGACGGCACCAGGCGGCGGTTCCTCAAGGGCGCCGCGCTGGCCGTCGTCCCGTACGCGTTACTCCCCAGCACGCGGGCCGGGGCCGACGCCCAGGCCGTCGACTACCCGCTCGCCGAGTGGCAGCCGGCGAGCACCGCCAACTACACGCTGTCGAACCGGCCGGCCGCCTATCCCCTCGACTACGTCGTCATCCACGTCACGCAGGCGACCTACGCCGGCACCCTGTCCATCTTCCAGAACCCGAAGAAGAAGGTGTCCGCCCACTACGTGGTGCGCTCGGCCGACGGGCACGTGGCGCAGTGCGTCCGCGAGGCCGACATCGCCTGGCAGGCGGGGAACTGGGACTACAACACGCGCAGCATCGGCATCGAGCACGAGGGCTGGGTCGACCAGCCCGCCTGGTTCACCGACGCCCTGTACGAGCGGTCGGCCGCGCTCACGGCGGCGATCTGCGCCAAGTACGGCATCCCCAAGGACCGGGCACACATCATCGGGCACTACGAGGTACCGGGCACGGACCACACCGACCCGGGCGCCAACTGGGACTGGACACGGTACATAAGGCTCGTCAATTTCGCCTGAAGTCCAGGGGCGGCACCACGTTCGGGTGACGGCGGTCGAAAAGGTTGTCCGCGCGCAGGCCGGGAGTGACGATGTCCCCAGCCGCATCGCATCCGGGGAGGCCGAGTTGACCGAGCCGTGGGTGGCCCTGGAGCCGGGGGCCGACCCCGCCGAGCGTGCACGGATACTGCGTCGCGCGCATGAGACGTTCACCGAGGCGGGTACCGTGCCGAGACCGGTGCGCCCGGTGGTGGCCGCGTCGTGGCGGCGTTCCGCGCGCGCCGGCGTGGGGCCCGACGGCACGGCGAACGTGGAACTCGTGGACGGGGACCTCGGCGCCTACCGTGCCGAGCATCCGCTGGCGCGGGTGATGCCGCTGTTCCGAGAGCTGGTGGGGACGTTCGCCGCGGACGGCGAGCATCTGCTCGCGGTGTGCGACGCGCACGGCAGGCTGCTGTGGGTGGAGGGCCACCCGACGACTCAGCGGAAGGCGGGGCGGATGAACTTCGTCCCGGGCGCCCGGTGGTCGGAGACGGCGATGGGCACGAACGCACCGGGCACGGCGGTCGCGGTGGACCGGCCCGTCCAGGTCTTCGCGGCCGAGCACTTCATCCGGCGGGTGCAGCCCTGGACATGCGCCGCGGCTCCGGTGCACGACCCGCGCACCGGCCGGGTGCTCGGCGCGGTGGACGTCACCGGCGGGGACGGGCTCGCGCATCCGCACAGCCTGGCGTTCGTGCAGGCGGTGGCGCGGGCCGCCGAGTCCCAGCTGGCGCTGCTGGACCCGCCGCGGCCGGCCGCCGACCCGCCCGAGCTGACCGCGCTGGGCCGCGACGAGGCGCAGCTGCTCACGGGCGGGCGCAGGACCAGGCTGAGCCGCCGGCACAGCGAGATACTGGTCCTGCTCTCCCGCCACCCGGAGGGACTGACCGGTGACGAGCTGCTGTGCGCGCTGTACGAGGACGAGTCGGTGACGCCGGTGACGCTGCGCGCCGAACTGGCGCGGCTGCGCAGGATCCTCGGCCCGGGGCTGCTGGCCTCGCGGCCGTACCGGCTCACCGCCCCCGTCGAGTCCGACGTCGGCGTGGTCGAGCGGCGGCTGCGGACCGGCGCGGTCACATCGGCCGCGGCGGCCTACACCGGGCCGTTGCTGCCCGGCTCCCGGGCCCCGGCGGTCGTACGCCTCAGGCACCGCGTGACGGACGAGCTGCGGACGGCGTTGATCGCCCGGCGCGATCCCGACCTGCTCGCCGACTGGGCGCACGCGCCGTGGGGCGAGGACGACCTCGACGTCTGGCGGGCGCTCGCCGCGGTGCGGCCGTCACCAGCGGTCCGCTCCCGCCTCGCGGCGCTGGAGGCGGAGCTGGCGCTGCCGGCAGGCGGGCTCCGGACGGCGCAGGACGGGCGCCGGACGGCGGCCAGCCGGCCGGACGCGGCAACGTGGTTGCAACGTGGGCGTCCCTAGCCTCCGGACGGACGCTGCCCAACGGCGGGCGGCGCTGTCGAAGGAGGCACTCCGGCATGACCCGTTACGCGGCGCCCGGTACCGAGGGCGCGATCGTCTCCTACCAGGCGCGTTACGACCACTTCATCGGGGGCGAGTACGTGCCGCCGGTTCGCGGGCAGTACTTCGAGAACCCGTCACCGGTGAACGGACAGCCGTTCACCGAGATAGCGCGCGGTACGGCGGAGGACGTGGAGCGGGCGCTCGACGCGGCGCACGCGGCCGCCCCGGGCTGGGGCCGTACGTCGGTCACCGAACGCTCGGACATCCTGCTGAAGATCGCCGACCGGATGGAGGCCTACCTCGAACCGCTGGCGGTCGCAGAGAGCTGGGAGAACGGCAAGCCGGTGCGGGAGACGCTGGCGGCCGACATTCCGCTGGCCATCGACCACTTCCGCTACTTCGCGGGGGCGATCCGCGCGCAGGAGGGCTCGCTCGGCGAGGTCGACGACGACACGGTGGCGTACCACTTCCACGAGCCGCTCGGCGTCGTCGCGCAGATCATCCCGTGGAACTTCCCGATCCTGATGGCCACGTGGAAACTCGCCCCGGCGCTGGCCGCGGGCAACGCGGTGGTGCTGAAGCCGGCCGAGCAGACCCCCGCGTCCATCCACTACTGGCTCAGCCTGGTCGCCGACCTGCTGCCGCCGGGCGTCGTCAACATCGTCAACGGCTTCGGCGTGGAGGCGGGCAAGCCGCTGGCGTCCAGCCCCCGGGTGGCGAAGGTGGCGTTCACCGGCGAGACCACCACCGGCCGGCTGATCATGCAGTACGCCTCGGAGAACATCACCCCGGTCACCCTGGAACTCGGCGGCAAGTCCCCCAACATCTTCTTCGAGGACGTCTGGTCGGCGGACGACGACTTCCGCGACAAGGCCCTGGAGGGCTTCACGATGTTCGCCCTCAACCAGGGCGAGGTGTGCACCTGTCCGTCGCGTGCCCTGGTGCAGCGGGGCCACTACGCGGAGTTCATGGAGGCGGCGGTCGCGCGGACCCAGCAGATCAAGACCGGCCACCCCCTCGACACGGACACGATGATCGGCGCGCAGGCGTCCAACGACCAGCTGGAGAAGATCCTCTCCTACCTGGACATCGGACGGCAGGAGGGCGCCAAGGTCCTCACCGGCGGTGAACGCATCGAGCACGAGGGCGAGCTGAAGGGCGGCTTCTACGTCCAGCCGACCATCTTCGAGGGCGACAACCGCATGCGGATCTTCCAGGAGGAGATCTTCGGCCCGGTCGTCTCGGTGACCTCCTTCGACGATTTCGACGACGCCATCAAGATCGCCAACGACACGCTGTACGGCCTCGGCGCGGGCGTGTGGACGCGGGACGTCAACACCGCCTACCGTGCGGGCCGCGCGATCCAGGCGGGCCGCGTCTGGACGAACTGCTACCACGCCTACCCGGCGCACGCGGCGTTCGGCGGCTACAAGGGCTCGGGCATCGGCCGCGAGACGCACAAGATGATGCTGGAGCACTACCAGCAGACGAAGAACCTGCTGGTGTCGTACTCGCCGAAGAGGCTGGGCTTCTTCTAGGAGCCGGAAAGGGCGCCTGAACGGGGAAGTTCCCCGTTCAGGCGCCCTTCCGGGCGTACCTGGGAGCAACGCGTGCGCCCTCGCCCGGGAGGTACCGCGGCGGCCGGCTCAGCCCAGGCGCCACTTCTGGTTGGACGTGCCGGAGCAGTTCCACAACTGCAGCCGGGTGCCGTTGCCGGTGCCGGCGTCCTTGGCGTCGACGCACTTGCCGATCTCGGTGTTGACCAGGTCGTGCGCGCTGTTCAGGCGGAAGCGCTGGGCCCAGCCGCCGTTGCAGGTGGCCAGTTGGATGACCGCGCCGTCGGCCTGCGAGGCGTTGGCGATGTCCAGGCACCGTCCCATGGACCGCACGCTGCCGTCGGACTTGAAGACCCACTTCTGCCAGGCGTGGCCGTCACAGCCCCACAGCCGCAGCGGGGAGCCGTCCACGCCCGCGTGGGCGCTCACCTCGATGCACTTCGAGGACCCGTAGCCGACGATCGCGTCACCGGTCACGGCGGTCGCGGTGGTCTGCTCCGAGTTCCCGCTCGTCGACTTCTCGCCCGTCGACTTGCCGCCGCTCTGGGCGGCCGGGGCCCCGGTGGCCGGGGCGTCGGCCGCCGCGTGCTGGTGGCCCGGGTCCGCCTTGGGAGACGGACTTCCGGCGGCGTGGGCGTCGTCGGTCCGGTGGGTTCCCGTCCCCTTCTTGTCGTGCCCCCGGCGGCCCTCGGCCGAGGCGGACGGCGACCCGGTCGGTACCGGTGCTCCGCCCGTGGCGAGGCGGGGGACGGCGCCGTCACCGACGGACGCGGCGCGCGGCTGCGAGTCACTGTCGCCGGGCACGGCGAGGAACGCGACGGCGCCCAGGCCGAGGCCCAGCAGAACGCAGACGGCGACCGTGGCCCCGACGATCCGCGCGCCACGCTCCGGCTCGGCTTCCCCGGAGTCCTCTCCGTCCCGCGGACCGGGCACCTGCGCTCTGGTCGCCGACGGCCGGAACAGCCCTCCGGGCGGCCCGCCCGCCGTTCCGGACCCGCCATCGCCGTCCGGCGTGCGGACGGACGGGCCCTGGGGCGTGGGTGCCGGGGCGGATGTGTCGGGCGCGGGTGTCGGGGCGGGCGCCTCATCGTCGTGCGGCAACGACACCGACGCCGTCACCGACGCCCGTTCCGGTTCAGGTTCCGGCGTCCGTGGCGATCCCGGGCCGGTCTCGCTCGCACCGTCGGGCGCAGGGTCGCCGTCGGCGTCGGCGTCGGCGTCGGCCGCCGGGCTGGTCGCGGCGCCGGCCGCCTGGATGCCGGTCTCCTCCAGCCACGGCAGCGGCCGTTCCCAGACGGCTGACTCCCCGGGGGACTCCGGAAGCCCCGTTGCGCGCTCCATGTCTGCCTGCCCGTCTCCGCGTGATGGTCCGTCGGCGAGCGACCCTAGAACCCGGGGCGGCCGCGGGACGGTCGGTGCCGGGTTGTTCTGCCCGGCGGGGCGGACATTCCTTCCCCTGGGTACCGGGTTCACCGGGACACGCCCGCGGAGGCCGCCGTACGCACGGGAAGCTACGCAGGTCCGGGAAGCTACGCAGGTCCGGGAAACTAAAGAGTTCCGGAGCGCAGGGCGAAGGCGACCGCGTGGGTGCGGTTGCGCAGACCGAGCCGGGTCATCATGACGCTGACGATGCTCTTGATGGTGCGCTCGGAATAGTTCAGTTTCTGGGCGATCTCTTTGGTCTCGAAGCCCTCGGCCAGCAGTCGCAGCACGTCGACCTCGCGAGCCTCCAGACCGGACGCGGTCAGTCCCAGAGGGCCCAGTACGTCACGCTGGACCGCGCGTATGTGGTCGACGAGACGCCCCTGCACGGGGAAGGGCAGGACCGCGTCGCCGTCGGCCACGGCCCGCAGGGCCTCCACGATCTTGTCGTAGGTGCTGTCCTGACGCCACATCACCCCGCGCAGGCCGAGTTGCAGGGCCCGGATCAGGTGGGCCTCCCCGATGTGCCCCGTGACCAGGACCACCCCCATGCCGGGGTTGGCCGAGTGGGCGGACACGGACTCCATGAGCAGCATGGTCTCCTCGGTGACGTCCGGCGTGATCATGAGCGCGACGTCCGCGTGGCGGTGTTCCTCCTTGGGCAGTACGTGCAGCCCCGGGTACCTGCGCAGGCACCAGACGGCTCCCTCTCCGGTGATCGGGTCACCGGCGAGGACGGCGATCGAGATCATCCCCAACGTCCTTGCTTTCCTTCCGGGTGCGGGCCGTCGCCCCCGAGTGCCGTGCGGTGGGCACCGCCCGGCGGAGGAGACGGTGGACGAGGATCTTCACCGGCTCGCCTTGGTGCCGACTTGGCGTGCACTTGGCAACGGCGCCCGTCCGGCCAGTGATCGTTGTCCGCCGGGACAGACATCCGCCGTACGGCCCGGGCTCCGGGTGGCCGGCTGCCTAGGCTCGCCGCGCAGTTCCAGCCTCCGGAGAGCAGGGAAGAGAGCACGTTGAGCACCGTCATCGCGAAGCGCCCACCACGTGGCGACGGTCCCCCGATGCCCGAGGGACAGGTCGAACTGGCCGAGCCCCCGGTCCTCGGCGAACCGGCCACCGCCGACTTCGGATCCGTGCTGACGTACCTGCCGATGGGCCTGGGCGCCGGGGCCATGGTGCTGATGTACTCGGTCGGCAGCGGCGGTGCGCCCATGTACATGATGACCGGGATGATGGGCGTCGCCATGATCAGCATGACGCTGACCCAGATCGGCCGGCCCGGCGCCGAACGGCGGCGCCGGATGCGCGCCGAACGCCGCGACTACCTGCGCTACCTCGGCCAGAAGCGCGCACAGGCCCGGCAGGCCGCCGACGCGCAGCGGGCCGCGCTGCTGTGGGACAACCCGGCCCCCGCCGACCTGTGGGCGCTCGCCGCCGGCCCCCGGCTGTGGGAACGCAGGCCCGGGCACGACGACTTCGCCCGCGTCCGCATCGGCCTGGCGACCCGGCGCGCCGCGCTGGAGTTCCTTCCGCCGCAGACCAAGCCGGTGGAGGACCTGGAACCGCTGTGCGCGGTGTCGCTGCGCCGGTTCACCAAGGCCCACCAGACGGTGCCCCTGCTGCCCGTGCCGGTGGCACTGCGGCGCTTCACCAGCGTCGAGTTCACCGGCGAGACCGAGGACGCGCTGGCCCTGGCGCGGGCGGTGCTCGGGCAGCTGGCGGTCTTCCACTCCCCGGACGAACTGCGCGTCGCGGTGCTCGGCGACGAGGCCGCGCGCCTCGAGTGGGACTGGCTCAAGTGGCTGCCGCACAACGCCCATCCCAAGCAGGAGGACTCCGCAGGTCCGGTCCGCCTCGCCGCCGGCGACCACGACGAGCTGCTCGACCTGCTGGGGCCGGACGTCCGCGACCGCCCCGACCACGACGCCGCCTCCTCGCCCAGCGTGGCGGAGCCGTTCACGGTGATCGTCGCCCAGGGCGTACGGCTGCCGGAGACCTCGCGGCTGCTGGGGGCCGGAATACGTGGCGTGGTGCTTCTCGACCTCACCGGCACGGTGCCCGGCGGCCCCAAGGTGCTGCGGCTCGTCGTCCGCGGCGGCGCGGTCGACTTCCCCAACGGTGACGAGATCGTCAGCGGCCACGCCGACGTACTCGACCGCGTCGAGGCCGAGACGCTGGCCCGCGTCCTCGCCCCGATGCGCACCGGCGGCGGCGTCGACCTGGTGGACCGCCCGCTGGAATCCGACTTCGACCTGGCCACCATGCTCGGCATCCGCGACGTACGGACCTTCGAGGTACCGGCCAAGTGGCGCCCGCGCCAGGCCCTGGAGGCCCGGCTGAAGGTGCCCGTCGGAGTCACCGAGGACGGCGACATCGTCGAACTCGACCTCAAGGAGTCCGCCCAGGGCGGCATGGGCCCGCACGGTCTGCTGATCGGCGCCACCGGCTCCGGCAAGAGCGAACTGCTGCGCACCCTCGTGACCGGCCTGGCCGCGACCCATTCCTCCGAGATCCTGAACCTGGTCCTGGTGGACTTCAAGGGCGGCGCCACCTTCCTCAACATGGAGCGGCTGCCGCACACCTCCGCCGTCATCACCAACCTCGCCGACGAGCTGCACCTCGTCGACCGGATGCGGGACTCCATCAACGGCGAGATGATCCGTCGGCAGGAGCTGCTGCGCGAGGCCGGTCACGCCTCGCTGTACGAGTACGAGAAGGCCCGCGCGGCCGGGGCGGACGGCCTGGCCCCGCTGCCCTCGCTGCTGATCATCGTGGACGAGTTCTCCGAACTGCTGGCGAGCAAACCGGAGTTCGTGGAGCTGTTCGTCTCCATCGGCCGGCTCGGGCGCAGCCTGGGCGTCCATCTGCTGCTGGCCTCCCAGCGACTGGACGAGTCCCGCATCCACCGGGTCGAGGGCCATCTGTCGTACCGCATCGCGCTGCGCACCTTCTCCTCGATGGAGTCGCGCAGCGTGATCGGCACCTCCAGCGCCTACGAGCTGCCCCCCGCCCCCGGCAACGGCTACCTCAAGGTCGACACCACCAACCTGGTCCGGTTCAAGGCCGCGTACGTCTCCGGCCCCGCGCCCGCCGCGCCGGGCCCGGAGGAGACCGGGCACGGCGAGGGCGCGGTGCGTGAGGTGACCGCTTTCGGCCTGGAACGGCAGGGCCCGCCGGTTCCGGACACGGCGGAGGACGCGGCCGCCCGCCTGGTCTCGTCGGCCGAGGAGGCTCTGCGCGACCAGGGCGCCGGTGCCGGGCGGCCCGGCGAGGACGGCGAGGACGGCGACGAGAACGCCGAGGACAGCCTGCTGGACGTCTTCGTCGGACGGCTGGAGGACAGCGGGCCGCCCGCCCGGCAGGTCTGGCTGTCCCCGTTGTCCGAGTCGCCGGGCCTGGACCAGTTGCTGCCCGCCGTCGTGCCGGACCCGGACCGCGGCATGGGCGCCGCCGACCCCCAGGTCCAGGGCGCGCTGCGCGTCCCGCTGGGTCTGGTGGACCGCCCGTTCGAGCAGCTGCGGGAACTGCTGGTCGCCGACCTGTCGGGGGCGGACGGCCACATCGGCCTGGTGGGCGCGCCGCAGACCGGCAAGTCGACCCTGCTGCGCACCCTGCTGCTGTCGCTGGCGCTCACCCACACGCCCCGCGAGGTGCAGTTCTACTGCCTCGACTTCGGCGGCGGCGGTCTGGTGTCCACCGCGGGGCTGCCGCACGTCGGTTCGGTGGCCACCCGGCTGGAACGCGACCGGGTGCAGCGCACCGTCGAGGAACTGAGCCAACTCCTGGAACAGCGGGAGCAGGTGTTCACGTCCAGGGGACTGGAGTCGATGGCCGCCTACCGGGCGCTGCGTGCGGACGGCACGATCGACGACCCGTTCGGCGATGTCTTCCTGGTCGTCGACGGCTGGGCGACGCTCCGCCAGGACTTCGACGACCTGGAGCAGCGGATCATGGAACTCGCGGCCCGGGGGCTGTCGTTCGGTCTGCATGTGGTCGCCTCCGCGGTCCGCTGGTCGGAAGTGCGGCCCAGGCTGCGGGACATGCTCGGCACCAAGCTGGAACTCCGGCTCGGCGACTCGATGGAGTCCGAGGTCGGCTCCCGCGCGGCGGCCGGTGTCCCGCACCGTCCGGGCCGCGGTCTGACCGGGTCCGGCCACCACTTCCTGTCCGCGCTGCCCCGGCTCGACAGTTCCTCACGCACCGACGACCTGACGGCCGCCACCAAGTCGGCGGTCGCCGAGATCGACTCGTTCTGGACCGGCCCCCGGGCACCCGGCGTGCGCCTGTTGCCCGCCCGGCTGGACGCGCGCCGGCTGCCGGCCCCGGCGGGCACCCGCGACCTGCGGTTCTGCCTCGGCTGGGACGAGCAGCGGCTCTCCCCTGTCTGGCACGACTTCGGCGCCACCCCGCACCTGCTGGTCTTCGGTGACGGCGAGACGGGCAAGACCAACGCGCTCAGGCTGGCCATCCGTGCCATCACCGCCCGCTACCGTCCGCAGGAGGCCAAGATCCTGCTGGCCGACCCCGGCCGCGGACTCCTGAAGGACGTGCCGGAGGAGTACCGGGTCGGTTACGTGGTCGACAACGACGCGCTCGGCAGACTCGCCGACAGCGCCGCGGTCTCGGTGGCCAAGCGGCAGCCCGGGCCCGACATCACCCCGGAGCTCCTGGAGAAGCGGGACTGGTGGACCGGTCCGCTGCTGTTCGTCCTCGTCGACGACTACGACCTCTTCACCGGCGCGCCCGGCACGCCGTCCCCGATGACGCCGCTGGTGCCCCTGCTCGCGCACGGCGCCCACATCGGACTGCACCTGGTGGTCGCCCGTTCCACGTCCGGCGCCATGCGCTCCGTCATGGACCCGCTGATCCGCCGCATGTGGGAACTGGGCAACCCGGCGCTGCTCTTCTCCTACCCCAAGGAGGAGGGCAAGTTCATCGGCGAGGCCAAGCCCCGCACCCTGCCGGCCGGCCGGGCCCAGCTGGTGACCCGGCGCACCGTCACGCTCGTCCAGACCGGCCTGGTGCCGGCGGCTTCGACCCCCACAGGAACACGATGACCAACACCGCACCCCCGCCGCTGCGGGCCACCGAGGTCTGCCGCTTCACCGTCGAGGCACCCGACGGCCGCGCCGACCTGGCCGCCCCGGTCACCACCACGGTCTCCGACCTGCTGCCGGTCCTGCTGCGCCACGTCACCGCCCGCCCCGGCACGCAGGACACCCCCTGGGTGCTGCAACGGCTCGGCGAGGAACCCCTTGATCCCGGGGCGACCGTGGAGAGCGCCGGGCTCCGCGACGGCGACGTCCTGCAGCTGCGGCCGGCCGACGCGGCGCTGCCCGCCCTGCACTTCGACGACATCGCCGACGGGGTCGCGCACGCCGCCGCTGGCGCGCCCGGCCGGTGGCGCCCCCGGCTCACCCGCAATCTCGCCCTCGCCCTGTCCTGCCTGGCCCTGGCCGCGCTCGCCGCCGCGACGCTCGGCGCGGGCCCCGGGCCCCGCACGGCGGCCGTCTGCGTGGCGATCGCCCTGCTGCTGACCGTCGGTTGCGCCGCGGCGCCCCGTACGGGCGCCGACCCGGGCAGCGGCCTGGTGGCCGGGGCCGGCGCTTTCGCCTTCGCCGCGCTGGCCGGGGCGACCCTGCGGGAGAGCCCGTCCGGTGGCTTCGCCCCCGGTCTGACCGGGGTGTTCATGGGCGCGGCGCTCGTGGTCGCGCTGGCCGGCGTGCTGCTCGCGCTGAACGCGCTTCCCCTCGTGGTGCCCGGCACCGTCCTGCTCACGGCGGTCGCCGCCGCGGCGGGTGCCGGACTCGCCGAGGGGCTCGGGCTGCGCGCCGTCCAGGCCGCCTCGGTGGTCGCGGTGGCCCTCTTCGTGCTCGGGCACCTCGCCCCCCGGCTGGCCCTGCGCACGGCCCGGCTCCGGGTGCCCCGGCTGCCGCACGACGCCGAGGAACTCCAGTCGGACATCGAACCCGAGCCCGGCGAGACGGTGAACCGCCGGGTCACCGTCGCCACCGCCTGCCTCGACGTGATCGGCGTCTCCTCCGCGCTGGTCTGGGCGGTCGCCCTCTGGCTGCTCGTCGACCGTGAGCACGGCTGGACCGGGTGGCTGCTGCCGCTCTCGCTCAGCCTGGCCGTACTGCTCCGGGCACGCGGCGCCAACGGCACCCTCCACCGGGTACCCGCCGTGCTGGCGGGCGCCTGGGGCCTGGCGCTGGTGCTCGTCGTCCGCGTCACGTCCGCCGGCCCCGCGGGCCGGGCCGTCGCGCTCGCGGTGCTCCTGGCGGCCGTGGCGGCACTGCTCGTCGGCGCCTGGCGACTGCCGCGCGCCCGGCTGCTGCCGGTGTGGGGGCATCTCGGCGACCTGCTGGAGATCGTCACGGCGATCGCCCTGCTGCCGCTGCTGCTCCAGGTGCTGCACGCGTACGCGTACTTCCGCGGCCTGGCGGGCTAGGAGCACCGGGCATGCAGACACGACGTGATCATGTGCAGGCGTACCAGTTCGCCATGGGCCGCCTCGCCTCGGCCCTGGTCAGCGGGGATCCCGGCCGGGGCGACAGCCCGACCAGACGGTCCGCGCTCGGCTCGGTCTTCGGGGCGGGCCTGGTGCTGCTGCTGTGCGCCGGGTTCGGGGTGTACGGGCTGATCTCACCCGTCGCCCGGGACGACTGGCGCAAGGACGGGGCCGTCGTCCTGGAGGAGGACACCGGCAACCGCTACGTCTATGCGAACGGCGCACTCCGCCCCGTCCGCAACTACGCCTCCGCGCTGCTCATCGCGGGCGGGCGGACCGCGCCCGAGACGGTGTCCGCCAAGTCTCTCGCCGGTGTCCGGCACGGCGGCCCCGTGGGCATCGAGGGCGCTCCGGACACCGTCCCCGAGGCGTCCGCGCTGGCCTCCGGCGCCTGGGCGCGCTGCCTGCCGGGGCGGGGGGCGGCCCGCAAGGGGCAGACCCTGGTCTTCGGCGGCTCCGCGGCCGCGCTCACCGCGCTGCCCGACGACCGGCAGGTGCTGCTCGGCGGACCGAAGGGCGCCCGGTACGTGCTCCTGCGGGGGGTGAAGTACCCGGTCCCCAGCGACTCCTCGCTGGTCGCCCTCGGACTGGATGACCAGCCGGCGCTGCCCGCCACCGCCGACTGGCTGGCCTCCGTCCCCACCGGCGCGGCGCTCGCCGCCGCCGTACCCTCCGGTGCCGGAAAGGCGGCAGGCAAGGTCGCCGGACAGGCCGCCGAGGTCGGCGACGTCTTCCGCGCCGGGACGGGCGCCGTTCAGCACTACTACCTGATGCGCTCCGACGGGCTGGAACTCGTCGACGCCACCGAGTTCGCGCTGCTCGCCGCGCGCCCCGGCGCGCACGCGCCGCGGCAGGTCGGGCAGGCGGACATCGCGGCCGTCCCGGTCTCGGCGGTCCATGACACGGCCGGCCGGGTGCCCGACCTGTCGGGTGTCCGAGCCCTGGACGGCGGCACCGTCTGCCTCACGCCGCTGCCGGGCGGCCGGGCCCGGATCACCGTGGGCACGGTCGACGACAGGGGGATCGTCCTGCCGCCGGGGGGCGGGGTGCTGGCCGTGCCGGAGGGCGGCGGGAGCGAGTACCTGGTCACCGAACAGGGCCTGAAGTACCGGATCGCCGACGACGACACCGCGCGGGCCCTCGGGTTCGGCGACCGCGGGCGCCGGCTCACCCTGCCCGCCGGCGTCCTCGCCCTGATCCCGGACGGTCCGGTACTCAGCCGTGCCGCCGCGGCGAAGGGCTGAGCCCGGTGAGCAGACTCCGGCTGCGCTCGACGCCCGTGGGCGACGCCCTGGTGATCCATCCCAGGGGCCGGTTCGACGACCGGGCCGCCGCCTTCGCCGGGGGAATCGCCGAGGACCCGTACCACACCCTCGTCGTGGTGGACCTCCCCGCCGACGCCCTCACCACCGAGTGGGAGTCGGTGGCCCGGCTGCTGTCGTCCTCCCGGTACGGCAGCCCGCGGCTGGTCTTCGGCCGGGGCTCCGGCGACGAGATCCGCACGGCGGGCCGGCTCATCGCCGGCCGGCTCGGACGGGAGGTGCTCGCCGCGGATGGCGACCTCGTCCCGACCCGCACCGGCGGGCTGTTCCTGCCCGGCGACGACGGCGGTGCCTGGCTGCGGTTCCGCCCGGGTCACGACCCAGAACCCGTGGCACAGCGCTTCCCCAAGCCGCACTGGGAGTTCTCCGTACCGACCCGGGCCCGCCCGGTCGGCGCCCGCACCGTCGTCCAGCCGGTGCCCGCCGGCGTGTGGCTGCGCCGCACCGACGGGGACCCTCCGGCCGACCGCCACCGGCGCGCGGTCGAGACCGCGCCGACCGACCCGCACCTCTTCCTGGTCGTCCTCGGCAGCCCCGGCACCCCTCCGCTGCCACTCGACGACGTGGCCCGCTTCTGGGACACGGTGCTCTCCGGCGCCCGCCCCGCGGCGCGGTTCGTGCTGTACGGCGCCCTGGACGCCGTCGGCGACCAGGCGCCCGGCCAGGCACTCGCCGACGCCCTGGGCCACCGCGCCGTCCTGTACGGCGGACCGGTCCTCGACGAACCCGCACCGCCGGGGGAGGCGGCCGAGCGGGTCTACGTCCCTTCCCCGGCTCCCCCGACGGTCCCGGTATCCGCACCCGCGGTCGCGGCTGCGCCCGCGCCTGCACCTGCCACGGGAGCGGTCGTGTCCGGCGCGATGCCCCCGGCCCCGGCCCCCGCTCCGGCTCCGGCTCCGGCTCCGGGTTCCGGACCGGCCGACGTCCGGACGCAGTCCCGGGGCGGTGCCCCCGCGCACCCCACGGACCCGCCCCCCGGCCGGAGTCCGGCCGCGGCGCGGGACGCCATGGCATCGGCCGTCCCGACGCGGAACGCCGTGGCCCCGGCTGCCGTGCCGACCATCGCTTCGACGGTCGCGGCGCCCGAGGTTCACGACCCCGTCCCGTGGCGCGCGGAGACCGGCTCGGCGGATCACTCCCCCACGCCCGACACGCCCGACGCGCCTGGCGGAGTCCCTGCGACGGACCCGTCGGAGGCACCCGCGGTGGGCCAGGGGGGTCGCACGGCGGACCTTCCGGAGACGCCGGACGAGATCGACGGTGGCGGCACGGCCGATCCGGACGAGACGCCCACCGTACGGAACAGGCCCCGGTCCGCGCGGAACGAGACCGCGGACGGTACCCGGGAACCGGGACCGGAGCCCGCGGGCGTCGCGGAACCCCCGGCCGAGGCTGCGCGGGTCCCGGTTCCGGCACCGTCCGCGGTCCCGGAGACGCCGGAACCGGGTCCGGCACCACCGCCCCTTCCGGAAGCGGAAGCGCCGAGCGCCCCCGCACAGCGACTCGCGCCGGCCGCCGCCCCCCGGTTCCGGCTGGAGTCGGCCGTGCCCGAACCGGAAGCCGACGGCACCGACCTGCCCGCGCCGATGCAGGCCCCGGACGCCGGCCCGTCCGCGCCGGCGCCGTCCATCGCCGACGCGCCGTCGCCGTCCGTCCCCGTCGCGCCGTCGCCGTCGCCGTCGCCGTCGGCGTCGGCGTCGCCGTCGGCGTCGGCGTCGGCGTCGGCGGGCGCGGCGCCGGAGGTACGGGTGCAGCCCGTGCCGCGGGCCTCGGCCTGCGCGCTGCCGCCCGAGCGGGGCATCGCACAGGAACGGGACTGGGTGCGCCGGACCTTCAAGGAGCAGTACAACGCGCTGGCCGGCTCCGTCTCGCGGGTGATGTCCGAGTCACCGGGGCTGCGCGGCAGGTCCAGGACGGAGGCGGCGGACGTGCTGACCGAGCTGGTCGCCGTCCGGCTGTACCTGTCCGGGGACACCCGCCGGGCCGACGCGGCCGTGCGCGAGGCCGCGGCCGGGCCGCACGTACCCCTGGCGCGCTGCGTCACGGCCGGACTGCGCCGGCTGCCCTCCTACCGGGGCCCGGCCCTGCTGCGCACCCGGCTCAACGAGGCCGAACGCGCCTGGTACCGCGAGGACCGGCCGGTCACCGAGTGGGCCTTCTGCCATGCCCGCACGTCCCTGCACCCGGGCCCGCGCGGCAGGGGCGCCACCGATGTCCTGATCTGGTCGATGACCGCCCGCCGCACCACCGCACTGGACCCGGCCGTCCCCGACCGGGTGCTGTTCCTGCCCGGCACCGTCTTCAGGGTGCTGCGCTCGGAGGGCTCCACCGTGCTGATGCGGGAGGTGTCACCGTCGGAGACCGCCGGGAACGGCGGGGATGCCGAGGACGGCGGGGACGGCGGGCAGCGGGCGAAGCTCGACCAGATCGCCCTCAAGGGGCTGGAGAACATCCTCGACGCGCTGGAGAGGGCCGGCACCACCGCCGGGGCCGAGAGCGCCGACCCACCCGGACTGATCGTGAGCTCCCACGCGGTCCGCGGAGAAGGAGCCGAGCAGTGAGCAGGCAGGTCCTGTTGGTCTCCCCCGACCGCCCGGGCGCTCACCGGACGATCGCCCACGCCCTCGCCGAGGCCGCGGAGGGCGCGTTGATCACGGTCGCGCCGGGCCGGTACGAGGAGGCGCTGGACATCGTCCGGCCCGTGACCCTGGCCGCCGAGGGCGGCGCCGGGACCGTACGGGTGCACGCGATCTCGGGCAGCACGGTCGTGGTGGACGCGGAGGCGGTGCAGTTGTCCGGGCTCGTCCTGTCGGGCGCGGACCGGGACGCGCCGGTCCTCGATCTGCGGCGCGGCCAGTCCGCGCTGGACGGCTGCCGGATCGAGGGCGAGGCCTGGACGGCCGTGCTGGCGTGGAACGAGGGCACCCTGGCCGCCCGCGGCTGCCGGGTGACCAACCCGCACGGCGCGGGTGTGGTCGTCACCTCGCGCGGCGGCAACGTGCTGGTGGACACCGAGGTCGCCGAAACGGGATCGTCGGCGGTCGTGGTAGCCGAGCACGGCAGTCTCGCCGTACGGGACTGCCGCCTGGACCGCCCGCGGGGCAACGGCGTCTGCGTCAACGGCCATGCCTCGGCGACCGTCGAGGCCACCACGATCACCGGCAGCGGCAAACCCGCCGTCGCCGTGGAGCAGGAGGCGAGTGCCGCCCTGCTGAGGGTCACCGTGACCGGCAGCACCGTCCTGGACGCCTATCTCGCCGGCCGGGGCGAGACCACTCTCACCGAGTGCGCCTTCTCCGGTTCGGCCGGCCACTCCGTGCACATCGCCGACGGCGCGGCGCCGCGGCTGCGCGGCTGCGCCGTCACCGGCGTGGCCCGCAGCGGCGTCCACGTCACCGCGGGCGCCCGCCCCCGCCTGGAGGGCTGCCGGATCACCGGGACCCCGGTCGGGCTGCACGTCACCGGGGCGGCGACCGCCGTGACGGCGACGGGGCTCGTCGTCCGGGATGCCACGACGGCGGCCGTGCAGGCCGCCGACGGCGGCGCCGCCGAGCTGGAACGGCTCACCGTCACCGGCACCGCGGGCGCCGGAGTCCGGGCGCAGGGCGGTGCCCGGCTCACCCTGCTGGGCGCCGAGATCGTGGTGAGCGGAGGCGGCCAGGGGGTGGGAGTGACCGCGTCGGCGAGCGCGTACGTGACCGGCTCGGTACTGCGCGAGTGCGGTGCCGTGGTCGGCGAGGACGCGGAACTGACCGCTCACGACACCGAGTTCACCGGTTCGGGAGGAGACGCCGTACAGGTTCTGGCGGGTGGTTCCTTCACCGCCGTCGGGTGCCGGATGACGGGTGCGCGTGGCCATGGCGTCAACGCGCACGCCGCCGCCCGCACCGACCTCAGCAACTGCGTCGTCCAGGACAACGCCCGGGACGCTCCGGCCGACGCGGTCCGCGACGGTTTCGGCCGGGGCGCCGACGCGCGTTCCGGCGGGGGCGCGGGCATCCGGGACGTCGGCGGCCTCGCGGGCGCGGCGGCCGACGCGGACGTCTCCCGGCCGGACAACGGGCCACTGGCCGAACTGGAGGCGCTGGTCGGTCTGGAGAGCGTCAAGCTGGAGGTCGCCGGGCTGATCAACCTCAACAAGATGGCCAGGCGGCGCACCGAGATGGGCCTGCCCATGCCGCCGGTGAGCCGCCATCTGGTGTTCGCCGGGCCTCCGGGCACCGGCAAGACGACCGTGGCCCGGCTGTACGGAGCGGTCCTCGCCGAGCTCGGCGTCCTCGAGCAGGGCCACATCGTCGAGGTGGCCCGTGCCGACCTGGTCGCCCAGATCATCGGCGGGACCGCCATCAAGACCACGGAGGTCTTCACCCGGGCGCTGGGCGGGGTGCTCTTCATCGACGAGGCGTACACCCTGACCAACCAGTCGCGGGGCAGCGGTCCGGACTTCGGTCAGGAGGCCGTGGAGACCCTGATGAAGCTGATGGAGGACCACCGCGACGAGATCGTCGTCATCGCGGCCGGCTACTCCGGGCACATGGACCGGTTCCTGGCCTCCAACCCCGGTATGGCGTCCCGTTTCGCCCGCACGATCGAGTTCCCGAACTACGCTCCGGAGGAACTGGTCACCATCGTGCGGGGCCTGTGCGCCAAGCACTGCTACGAGCTGTCCGACGACGCCCTCGACGCGCTGAGCCGCTACTTCGAGGAGGTCCCCAAGGGCCCCACCTTCGGCAACGGCCGGGTCGCCCGCCAGGTCTTCGAGTCGATGATCAGCACCCAGGCGTCCCGGCTGGCCGCCCGGCCGCCCGGGCACGACAGCGAACTGAGCCTGCTGACCGCCGCCGACATCACGCCGGCGCCCCAGCCTCCGGCGCCGGGGAGACCCACCGGGGCGCCGGGGGCGCCGGGTGGTCCCGCCCGAGCCGGCTCCCCCGCACCGGCTCCCGAGGCCTCATCGGTTCCCGAGCCCCCGTCGGCTCCCCAACCCGCATCGGTCACCGAACCCTCGCCGGTTCCCGCCCCCTCACCGGCTCCCGCGACCGGCAACGCTCCGCCCCTCACCCCCGGCCCGGGCGCCGCCGCCGGCACGCCCGGGAGGCCGCCGGAGCCCGGCTCCCCCGCACCGCCCGCCGCCGCGCCCGAGGCGCCCGCCCCTGCCGCCCCTTCCTCCCCGGCCGCGCCTGTCCCCGCCGCCACCCGTCACCTGACCGCCCTCGCCGGTCTCAGCCCGGTGACCGACGCACTGACGGCACGCCTGGACACCCTCGTCGAGCTCGGCCGGGGCACGGCCAGCCTCGCGGACGTCGTCCTGGAGGGCGCGCCCGGCAGCGGGCGCCGGGCCGTGGCCGCCGCCTACGGCAGGGCCCTGGCGGAACTCGGCATCGTCCCGTCCGGCGCGTTCACCCACGTCCCGCTCTCCACCGTCCCGGCCCGCTGGGCGGCGCAGCCGCGCACGTTCCTCGCCGACGTGTTCCGCCGTGCGGCCGGCGGCCTGCTGGCCGTGCAGGCCGACCCGGCCTTCGACGACCGTCCGGACACCGAACGGCACGCCGTGCTCGACGCGTTGACCGCCGAAACCGCGGCGCGCGATCCGTACGGTCCGGTGCTCGTGCTGTCGGGCAGCGCCCCGCACCTGATGGAACTGCTGCGTACCCGCACCGACCTGGCCGGGGCCTTCGCCGACTACCTGAGGCTGCCGCCCTGCACCGGCGCCGGTCTCGCCGAGCTGACCCGGCGGCGGCTCACGGCCCTGGGCTTCGACGTGCCCGACGACGTGCTCGCGGCGCTCGCCGCGCAGGACCCGGTCCACGGCGCACACGGCGCACACCGGCTCGCGGACCGGATCGCCGCCCGCGCGGGCGGCCCCGCGCTGGTGCTCGGCGATCTCTCCGGCGAAGTCCCGCTGCCGGACGCGCTGTTGGTCTCCTGACCGGCCGCACGGGCAGGGAATCACGGCCGCGGGGGCAGCGAGCCCCCGGTCCGGCCCATGGCAGGCGCCACCCCGTACCACCATCACGAACGACGACCACGACGCCCCCGCGACGAGAGGAACGGCCATGGCCGCCAACACGAACACCTCGGTGGACACCTCGGGCATGAGGAGCGCCCAGGGCAGCTTCCAGACCGCCCTGGAGGACGCCAGCAGCACATACACCCAGATGCAGAGCCAGATCGAGGCGCTGCGGGCCAGCTGGACCGGTGACGCCGCCAGCACCTTCCAGACCGCCATGGACACCTGGCTCTCCGACTTCAGCACCGTCAAGCAGCAGTTGGAACTGATGCTGCACAAGCTTCAGGCCAGCACCGGGAGCTACGACACCACGCACCGGGCCACCACCGACATGGCCACCCAGCTCCACAAAAACATGACCACCCCGCTGCCCGGCTTCTAGACCCCTTCCCCACCCACACGAGGAGCGACCCGTGCCCACCTACACCGTCAACATGAACCAGGTCGAGTACGTGATCGGCGAGATGACCGCGATCAGCGGGAAGATCAAGGCGGCTCTCGCCGAACTGGACGACAGCGCCAAGATCCACCTGAGCGAGTGGACCAGCGACGCCCGCACCACCTACGACGTCGCCAAGGCCAAGTGGGACGCGGCCGCCGCCGACATGGTGACCCAGGCCCAGAACGCCACCAACGCCCTCGGCCACATCAACGAGTCCTACTACGCGGGTGAGCGGCACGGCGTGAGCCTCTGGGAGCAGTGACGTGGGGCACCCGAACAAAGATGTCGACAACCAGGACCCCAACAACAACGGCAGCGACCAGAACTACAACTGGTACGAATCCTCCGACAGCCACGCCGACGACAACACCACCGGTTCCGGGGACGACCACCACTACCACGGCGGCACCGACGTCCTGCACAGCCCGGGAATCCTCACCGACCTGCATCCCTTCGTGCCGCCGCCGGTGCCCGGCGGGGACGGGCACAACGGGACCTCGGTCAGTACGCCGTCCATGGACCTGTTCGCCACCAACATCGACCTGCTGATCCAGCCGGTGCGCGACGTCGCCACCGGCCTGAGCGGCATCGCCGTCGCGCCGGGCGCCTTCTACCACGCCAACGTCATGCGGACGACGGTCAACGGCCCCAACGCCGACGGCGGGCTGAAGAAGAGCTACGGCGACGCGCTCTCGGCCCTGGTCAAGGGGCTGACGGACCTTCGGGACGGGGTGCGGGCACTGAGCCGGAAGTACGGCACCGCCGAGGAGGCCAACCGCATGACGGCCGGCGACCTCGCCGAGGCCTTCGCGGCCACCACCGCCGACTTCAACACGATGATGACGTCCAACGGCGGCAACGGCATGGCCACCACCACGGGCACCGGCACAGGCACAGGCAACACCAGCAGCAACACGAACACCACGACCGCCTAGGCGCGGGCTCACCGGGCGACGGTCGGCGGCTCCGCGGGAGGGCGAAAATGCCGGACTACAACAGCGGCGGTTTCCACCAGGGCGACGACGGGACGATCTTCGGCAACCCCGACGGCTCGTCCAACGGAAGCGTCACGGACTACGACAACTGGGACTGGAAGCAGATCAAGGCGGCCATCTACGGCATGTCCTCCGGAGTCGAGACCCACGACAACGTGGCCCACGCCCGGTCCGTCGCCAACCCGCAGTCGCTCCTGGACGCGGCCAACGCCTTCTACCACGTCCAACTGATCCTGGAGGGGGTCACGAAGAGCCTGGTCGCCCAGGCCAAGGCGCTCGCGGGCGACAACGGGCCGTGGAGCGGCAGCGCGGCGGACGCCTTCCTCGACATGATGACCAACTTCTCCCGCCAGGTGAAGGCCAACGCGGACGTGCTGTCCGGCGGCTCGACCGGCGACCACTCCGTCCCGCACCAGCTCGCCAACAACGCGATCTCCTTCCAGAGCGCGCAGAACAAGCTCGCGGAGATCGACATCTGGTACGCCAAGCAGGCCGTCGCGATGGGGGTCACCCCGATGGCGAACGGGCTGATCCCGATCAGCCGGAAGCCCGAACTCGTCGCGATGATGAACTCCGACATGCGCGCGGTGCTCAAGAGCCTGGCGCACTCCTACCAGGTCACCACCGACGCGATCGTGAACCCCACTCCGGTGACCTCGCCCACGAACAACCCGGACGGCCCGGGGAACGAAGACGGTTTTCCGGGCCCGGACCCCGACGGGTTCGGCGGAGGGACCGGCGACGGCATCGGCGACGGCCTCGGGGACGGCCTCGGCGGAGACGGAAGCCTGTCGGACCTGTCCGGCTTTCCCGGCGGCGGTCTCGACGGCGGGCCCGGCACCGGCGACGGCATCGGCGGCCTGGACGGTGCGGGGGATCTCGCCGCCTCGGACCTGTCCGGCGGCGTGAGCCCCTTCCCCGGCGACCTGTCCGGGCTGGACGACACCGGCCTGGGCACGTCCGGCCTCGACGACCTCGGTCTGGACGGCCTCGACCCGTCGGCCCTCGATCCGTCGGCCCTCGACAACACGCTGAACCCGGTTCCCTTCCCGGGGCTCGGCAGCCTGGCCGGTCTGGGCGGCCGCGGTGCGGGGGCCTCGGAAGGCAGCTCCCTCGGCGGTCTGTCCACGGCCGACCCGGCCGCCTTCGGCGACACCGCTCTCGACGACGGTCTCGGCGCCGGCCTGACCGGCGGTCTGGACGGCGGCCTCACCGACGGCCTGTCCACCGGGTCGGCCTCGCCCGCGCAGTTGGCGACGTCCTCCGGGATGCCGTACCTGCCCGGAATGGGCGGTACCGGGTCCGGTGGCGCCGGTCTGTCCGCGGAGCCGACCGATGCCTCGGGGCTGCTCGACGCGAGCGCGGACCCCTGGGAGGGCGAGGAGATCGCCGGCGGGGACGAGGTCGGCTCCGCGGAGGGCGCCGCGGCCGGCGGCGAGGGCCTGGGCACGGCCGGGATGCCGTACCTGCCGGGCGTGGGCGGTACGGGCGCGGCGGGGGCGGGACGGGACGGCACGAACGAACGGACCGACGCCTCCGGGCTGTTGGACCCGAGCGCCGAGCCCTGGGCCGCCGACGAGGAGGCCGGTGACGACGAGGTGGGTTCGCTCACGGGCGCCCTGCCCGGTGTGCCGTACCTGCCCGGGTTCGGCGTCACCGGGCCGGCGGCCCGCGCCGCCACCGACCGCGCCGCCCCGGACCGCGCGTCCGAGCCGTCCGGGGAACGCGCCGGGGAGCCGGCGGCGGAGGTGGGCACGAGCCCCGCCGGGACCGGACCGGAGACCACCACCGCCGGCTCCGCGACCGCTCCGGGCGTGGCCGGGACCGACGGGCCGCCCCTGCGCCCGGCCGAAGAGGGCGCCATGACCGGGCAGCCGCTGGCGGACGACGGCGAGGAGGACCTCTCCGCGTGGGAGACCGGAGCCGGCGCGTTCGTACCCCTGCTGTGGGCGCTGCCCGGTGAACGCGATCGGGCGAGCGACCCGGAGGCGGACGGGCACGACGAGCAGACCGAGCCGCGTACCACGTGGCAGCCGGACCGCACCGGCACCGGATCGCCGTCCGGGACCGTCGTCGCTGCCTCCGGGGAGCCGTTCTGCGGCGACGGGGGGCCCGAACCGGAGGAGCCCGAGGAATCCGAGGAGGCCGAGGAGACCGAGGAGGAGCCGGCCGTCCGGGGCATCGCCGACCTGCTCGTCCAGGAAGAGAGCGCCTGGGGCGCCGTTCCCGGCGGGTCCGCCGCCTTCTGACCGGGCCGCCCGGTCCGCCACCACTGCCCGGAAGGAGTCGACTTCACATGCCCAGCCCGTACGACCAGCAGATCGAGGACCTGCTGGACCAGTACCGCCGCCAGCGCGACGAGGCCGCCGAGACCCGGCGCCGGATCAACGAGACGACGTCGACCGTGACGGCCCCGCGGCAGACGGTGAAGATCACCGTCGGGGCCCAGGGAGAGGTCACCGCGATCGAGTTCCCCACCGGCGCCTACCGCCGTATGGCGCCCCGGGAACTGGCCGACGTCCTGCTCACCACCCTGCGGCAGGCCAGGTCCGAGGCCCTGGAGAGCGTGGCCGGAGTGCTGGCCGACCGGCTGCCGCCCGGCGTGACCGTACCCGACCTGCTCCAGGGCCGGGTCGATCCCGGCGCCGTCCTGCCCGAGGACCCGGCCATGCCGCGGTCCGTCCGCGACTACGTCGACCACGGCTTCCAGGGGGACTCCCATGAGTGACGGCACCTTCTCCGTCGACACCGAACGGCTCGAGCAGGCCGCCCCGCAGATGCAGGAGTTGGCCGCGCGGATCAGGTCCATCGCCACGAAGCTGGACGGCCGTCTGGAGTCCCTCGGCGCGTGCTGGGGCGACGACGAGAGCGGGCGGCAGTTCAGGGAGCAGTACGCCGAGCCCAAGCGGCAGCTCAGCGCCGGCATCACCGCCGCCGGCACCGTACTGGACAGCACCGTGGACGGCATCAGGACCATGGCCAAGGGATTCGCGCGGACCGAGGAACACAACGTGGAGGCCCTGCGCGCCGTCACGCCCGCCGCAGGCTCCGTGACCGCGGGCGGATCTTCCCGGCACCCCGGCCGGCGATGAGATCCGGCACCGCGACGGAACCCGACACGACCACAGAGGAACACGGCACCGCATGAGCGTCGACATGCCCCCCGAGCTGGCCTGGGTCGCCCGGCTGGCGGTCGGGCAGTCCTGGCCGAAGGGCGACGAAGACGGTCTGCAGGCCCTCGGCCAGGCGTGGCACGAGGCCGCGCAGGAGCTCAAGGGCATCAGCGGGCAGATCGGCGCGTCCGGCAACGGGGTCCTGGCGAGCGTGGGCGGGCAGGTCGCGGACGAGTTCCGTGGCTTCGTCACCCAACTGGAGGCGAGTCTGCCGGAGATGGCGGAGTCGGCGAACCAGCTGGGCAGGCTCGGCAAGCACACCGCCGTCCAGGTCGAGTACTCCAAGTACATGATCCTCGGCCAGCTCGTCCTGCTGGCCGGGCAGATCGCCCAGTGGGCCTTCTTCGCGCCCGAGGTCATCCCGGTGGCCGTGACCGGCGCGCGCCTCGCGGTGAAGATGATCCTGCGCCGCCTGCTCATCTCGGTCGCGACCGGTGTCGCCCTGAACGTCGGCCTCGACGTCGCCGTCCAGACCATCCAGTTCCTCAAGGGCGACCGCACCCAGTGGTCCAGGGACAACACCGTATCCGCGGTGGTGTCGGGCGCCATCGGCGGAGCCATGGGCGGCGTCTTCTTCGGTGCGGGCAGCGTCCTCGCCCCGAAGTTCGCGCACTCGCTGCTCGGCAAGGGCGTCCTCGGCGCGGCCACCGGCCTGAGCACCGCCGGGATCATGTACGGCGTCTACCACAGCGGGGAGAACGAGTTCGGCTCGTCCATCAGCGCGGGTGCCCTGGGGGCACTGGGCGGCGGCGGGAAACGGCGCTTCGGCGGCACCGGCGACACGGCCAAGATCGACCCGGTCCACGTGAACGTGCCCGGCACGCTGAAGATCGACCTGCCGGGGCTCATGTCGGCCGAGAAGCCGGAGCTGTCCCAGACGGGCACGTTCCCGGGCACGTCGAAGAACACCGCGACCACGGCGGGCACGAACGACGGCGGAGGCGGCGGCGGGACGGGGAACGGCGCCTTCCGCGGCGGGAACTCCGCCGTCGTACGGGAGACGGCCGGGGCCACGTCCGCCCCCTTCACCGCACACCACGACGGTGGGCTGCCCGGATTCGCGACCACCCTCACCACCGCGCAGGGCGATCCGGCGTCCACAGCGGCCGGTGGTGCCGCGACCCGATCCGGGACCGCCGTCCCCGCGCCGGCCCGCGGCACCACCGGCACCACCGGCACAGGCAGCGGTGCGGGGGCCGGCGCCACGGCCGCGAACGTGGGCCGCCCCGCGACCACCGGCGGTTCCGGCAGCACCGCACCGGGGTCCGGACGTCCCGCCACGGAGAGCACGGGCGCACCCCGCCAGTCCGCCACCGGCCCCGGCACCACCGTCGGCACCCCTCGCACGACCGAGCCGGCGGCACCGGTCCGTACGGAGAGCCGGCCGGAAGCCACCGGGACGACGGAGCCCGCCGTCGGCACCGCCGCACAGACCGCGACCGCGACCACCGCCGCCGGCACCACCACGGAATCCGCCGCCAATCCCGGACGCGACGCCACCACGGCGCACGCCGCGACAGACACCGGACCGCACGCTGCGACGGCCACCGGCCCGCACGCCACAGCGAACGCCGGACCCCACGCCACGACGGCCACCGGGCCCCACGCCACGACAGCCCCCCGGGAGACCTCATCCGTCCCCGCGCCCCGGGGAGAGACCGCCGCCCCCGGCCCCGGCCCCACTCCGCCCCCGGGCGGGCCACAGGCGCCCAGGGCGACGCTGGACCGTACGCCGCGCTTCGTCGTCCGGTCGGCCTTCGAGGCCCGGCGGTTCACCTACCGCAGCGAGCGGGTCACCGACCTGACCGTCAGGGTGGCGTTCCGCCACGGGGGCGACGGACACGACACCGACGGGGTCTGGAACCGGATGTCCGACGGCGTCCGGGAGTTCCTCAACGCACCCGGTTACCACCTCCCCAACGGCGACCGCCTGCACGTCACCGTGTTGCGCGCCCGCCCCGGCGAGGAGCCGCACCTGACGGTCGACCTGGTCGGCCGGGACCGGGCCATGGACCAGCGGTCGTGGTGGCCGGACGCGCAACCCGTCGATTTCGCCCACGAGATCGGCCACCAGATCGGCCTGCGCGACGAGTACCGCGACCGGAGCACCCCGCACCGCCCCGCCGTCGAGGGCAGCCTCCAGGGCGACTACCGGGCCGCCGCACCCGAGGGCCTGCGACAGGCGGGGCTGCGCGAACGGCACCTGCACCTGATCGGCACCCTGGTCGGCGACCTCGGCGAAGGCGCCGGGCCCAGGCATGCCGGAGAACCGGCGGGCAGGGCGCCGGAGACGGCGTCCACCGCCCGCCCGCACGACGAGGTACTCGCACACGACGAGGTACTCGCACACGACGCGGAATGGGCACGGGCCTGGCACGGCGCCGAGAGCCACGACCGCCGCCACGTGTGGGTGGACCCGGTCTCCGATCCCCTGGGCGCCGGGCGTGACGCCCGTTCCCGCGCGGACGTCGGGCGAGCGGCACCGGCGGTGCCTCCGCGGATGCACCAGCCGGAGCGACAGCCGGTCTACTCGCCCGACAACCAGCTGATCATGCAGCCCGGTTACGCCTCCGGCGACCGGTTCGCCATCCTCGCGACGCTGCTCGACAAGCCCAACATGCATGTCCTCATCGCGCGCGGTCCCGGCCCCGGCCATCCGGGGCACGACCCGGTCCTGGACAAGTCCCGGGACATCGCGGAGTTCTACCGGGACAGCGGCATCGACCCCGACCGCATCTGGACGGTGGGTCTCCCGAACCTGGAGAAGCGCAGCACCTGGCGCGCGCTGAACGAGGAGGCGACCCGTATCGCCCAGCACCAGTGGGGAATCAACAAATACTTCGAGGAGATGCACCAGAATCAGGAGCTGTGGGGCGTCACGCATGGCACCGACCACGTCGCCGCACACTTCTCCGAAGCGCTGCGGTCGAAGATCCGCCAGGCGTGGCACCTGGAGGACCATCGCGACGCGGAGATCACCGAGTGGCTGGCCGGCCGCGGTGTGCGGATCCCGGAGGGCGACGGGAAGGTCCTGGTGCTGTGGTCCCGCTTCACCGGCAAGGCCACGAAGTGGGCGCACCTGGACGGCCGGATGGAGCACGACACCAGCTTCGAGGGCATGCGCCAGCTCCTGCGGAACCTGGCCGGGGACTACAAGGCGGTGATCATCACCGGTGACCCGCATCCCCACCCGGCCAAGGCGGGAAAGTGGGACGAGCTGGTCCGGGAGATGCGTGCCGAGCTGGGCAACGAGCACATCCACCAGATCACCGGCTTCTGGCGGGGGCGCGACCCGCGGCTGAGCGCCTGGGGCGGCGACACACGCACCGGCCAGTTCCGTCTGTACGACCACCTGAACCGGCGCCACGGCGTGCAGCACCTCGGTTTCCGCTCCGGGAACCTGGAGGCCGTCGCGCTGATCGGACACCCGGTCCGCTACCTGGAGGAGGGGGATGCGACATCCGGTGCCCGGCGTATGGAGGCATGGCACGCGGCGCTCAACGAACGGACCCGCAAGGGCGGCCTGCCTCCCGGGTACGAGCGGACCGTCGTCATCGACGCGGCCACCGCCTCGGGCCGGTACTCCAAGGACTTCTACAAGCCCGAGCTGAAGGGGACGTACCAGCCGCCCGGCCCGGACTCCCCGTACCGCAAGCCCGTGGAGGTGTACGGCAGGGAACGCGGCTTCGCCCACGCGGACCTGGAGAACATCCGCACCGATCTGGGGCTCGACGGAAACCGCCAGGGACGCGAGGAGTTCGACACATTCCGCCTGCACGCGGTCCGGCGCAGGTTTCTCAGGACGGCGACGGAGATACGACGGCTCTCGGCGTACCACCACTACTTGGGGTACGCCGTGGAGCCGTACCTGACGTACTACGACGGCGTTCTGAGCCATGTGCCGACGGCGGATCAGGGCGGCGCCATCGCCATGTACCAGAACGTCGTCGACGAGCTCCTGCCGCATTTCCCGAGCCTGTGGCAGGTCCGCCGCACGCTCGAAAACCTCGAGCGCCAATACGGTCAGTGGCAGGGTGCCCAGGGCGGTGACGAGGTGCTGCCGCGCGCTCCCCAGTCGGACGGCGTCGTCGCGCAGTCCGACGGCACCGCCATGATGACGCGCCCCGCGCAGTCCTCGGCGGACGGCGTCCCGCCGGCCGCGAAGGACGGGGCCCCCGCCGTGGCGGCAACCCGGGCGGAACTGTCCCCCGACCACCCCTCGCTCTCCACCGTCCCGAACACCGACGGCTTCGCCGAACTGCGGCATCTGTCGTCCACCGGCGTATCGGAGGACCAGGCCCGGTCGTCGTCCACCGGCGTATCGGAGGACGAGGCCCGGTCGCGTTACGGCATGCCGGCGGCCAACTTCCGCAAGTTCCGGCAGATCGCGGCCGGTCACCACCTCACGATCGACGTGCGGCCGACCAATCCGACGGCCGTGCGGTGGCTCGAGGAGGGAAAGCTGCCGAAGCCCAAGGACATCAAGGCGAAGTCGATCAACGACCTCGACGTCCTGCTCGGCGCCAAGGCCGAACACCGGGGCCTGATCGGGTACTTCCAGCCGGTCAGGCCCGAGCGTGGGACTCTCGACGACACGACCTGGAACCGGCTCCAGCAGCGGTTCGCGCAGCGGGACGAGGAGTTCAGGACGCTGGCTCCGGTCATGGCCCGGCTCCAGGCCGAGGACCGGTTCAAGGTCGAGGACGGCCTGGTGTTCGGCAGGGACGGTGAGGGGAACTGGCGGGAGATCACCGGCGATCACGACGTGTTCGACATCAGCACACCCGGCGGTACCCGGCTGAAGGGGAACCGGTACGAGGAGGTGGTCGGGGCGATGATGGCCAACGACATGGCCGTCATGCACGGAGCCCACATGGACTGGGAGCCGTCCACTCCCTTCAGCAAGAGCATCTTCACCAAGATCGTCGAGTCGCACCGGGAGGGCGGCGAGCCGCTGCTCCGCTTCCGGTCCGACGTGAACGACGTCGAACTCGTCCACGTGCCGCGGGAGTTCCGCTTCACCGGACCGGCGCCGGAGGAGAAACCGGCCGAGCCGGCGCCGACACCCCTCGCGCACCCGGAGTCCAGCGCCGACCGAGGCGAACCGTCCCCCACCCCCGCGCCGCCGGCCACCGCTCTGCCCGAACGACAGGAGTCGCCGGCCGTACCGCCGCCCGGCACGGCCCAGGTCACGGCTCCGGAGCCGATGCCCGCCCCGGCGGACGCGGTCAGGAGCGCGGCCCGAGAACCCGAGCCCGAGCCCGAGCCGATGACCGTGGAGCCCGATGGCGACCCCGAGACACCGCGCCCGCCCGGCGGCTCCCCCGGCCGGGACGGTGACGCGGCGCCGCCCGAGCCCGTGCACCACGCGGCACCGTCCCCCGAACCGCCCGCCGGACCGGCCGGGAAGCTGGGTGGCCGGTACCAGAGATCGCTGGCCGGGATCAAGATCACCCAGGCTCCCGGCCCCGAGGAGTTGCGCGCCCGGGTCCTTCAGACCCTGCCCGCCGGACATCGCGAGGACCGCCGGGTCGTCCAGAAGCTCGACGTCGAGTTCGCCCCGGCCAACTTCCGGGCCAGGCACGAGCAGATGGTCAACGGTGGCTGGCGCTTCCGGCTCTGGGCCGGCGGTGCACCGCACGACGTGGTGCTCATGGCCAGGCCGGGAGAGTGGGCTCCGCGGGAGGAGCGGACGCCGGACGGGAAGAACGACGGGAAGGGGTTCGAGCGGAGCTTCGGGGCGAAGGGCCGGGCGGAGCCGGAGAAGATCTCCCTCACCACGTCCAAGGCGCCCGGCGAACTGGCCCCGACCGTGATGCTCTCGGTCGCGGGCCGCGACGACGTCATGCCCGTTCTGATCCCCTCGGTCAGGGCGTCCGGTGCCACGTACGCGACCGACACCTCGGTGAAGGCGGATTCGGAGACGGGTGCGAAGACCGCGCTCACCGGCTCCACCCGCACCTACGTCTCCCGCTTCCGCTACGAGACGGCCGTCATCGGCCCCGACGGCCGGCCGCTGCCGCAGCCGGGCAGCGGTTCGGTGCACGGCCGGGTGACGGCGGAGATCGCCCACCCCGAGACTGGCCCGGCAGCCTCACGGGCCGGCACGTGGGAGGGCTGGCAGAGCGACCGTCCCGGGCCGGCGCGCGGCCGCCCGCTCGACGTCACCGGCCTGAGCGCCCTGCACGCCGACGTCTTCCGCCGTCTCCCGCTCGAGGGACGCCCGGACGGCACCGCCCACCTCGACATCCTCGAGTTCCTGTCGCCGAAGAACGTCCTCGACGGGTTCGAGCACGCCGCCGGCTGGGGCCTGACCTCCAAGCGCCTCGACCTCTCCGACGGCGGTCACGCCTGGCTGCGTCTCACCCTGGAGCCCGAGACGTCCGTCCGCGAGGGGACGGTCTCCGCCAAAGACAGCTTCACCGGCAAGGAGACCGGCGAGCACGCGGTCGGCAGGACCGGCACCTCGACCTGGGGCCTCGGACTGAACGGGGGCGCGGCAAAGCGCGTCTGGCACAGCGGTACGACCAGTGAGTCGGCCTGGCTGACGGTCACCGGCGGCTACGCCTACGCGCACAGCCAGGCGCACCAGCACAAGGGCAGACAGACCTTCGCGCTGGAGAACAGCCTGGAGCACACGGGCACGGGCGACCTGGTCACCACCAAGGTGCGGCTCCGGGTCGAGGTGCTGCGCGAGCACCTGTCGCCCCGCATGGACGGCCTGCACGCGGTCCGCCCCGAGCCCGGGCCGGACTCCCCGCCGGCGCGGCCCGATCCGGAGGCCGCTCCGCTCGTCCACACCGGCGAGGTGGTCCGGCTCCGCCACCACCCGGACCAGGCCTCGCCGACGGGGAATCCTGCTCCCCACGACGCCCAGGGCCCGGGCACCCGCGCCGCCCCCGCGAACCTGCGCGCGCCGCTGACCGCGCAGCGCACCGCGTTCGTCGAGGTACCCGGCTCGGCGGAGCTGGAACGGCACATCACCGAACGGCTGCGCGAACTGGCCCCCGGCATCATTCCGCCGCCGGCCGGCGCGGAGGGCCGCGTGACGCCCCGGGCGATGGAGAACCAGCGACTGCTGCGCGAACGTCTGTCGCCCTCCGCCCTGCGCGCGGGCGGCGGGCGGCTCCTCGACGGCGCCTTCCGCATCACCCTGGACGCCTCCCACTCGCCCGTACTGCCCGGCCGCGGGTACGAGGTGGTGATCCGGGCCGACCTCGGGGCGGGCCGCCACGAGGGAGCTCCGGCCGCGACGGCGAAGAGCACGGTGACCCGGGGGCACGTGTCCGAGAAGGCCGTGACCCGCGGCGGCAAGCACACCCTCAGTGCGAACGGAACCTTCCGCAGGACGCTGAACCCGGTGGACACCGTCCGGGTCTTCGGAGGGGGCGGCGCCGACGGCTCCTACTCCCCGTCCCGGCAGACCGTCGCCTCCGCCGAGACCCAGGTCCAGCGCGCGTTCCAGCACAAGGGCCGGGCCGACGCCTTCAGTTACCCGGTGACGTACCGCGTCGAGATCGGCCCGCACCGGCCGGGGGACACGCCGGGCACCCGGCCCGCCGGCTCCGGCGCGCGCACCGCGACCGAGGTCGTGCCCGCCGACGGCGACCGGCTGCGCGTCGAGGTGCGGCGGTCGCAGGACGACCCGTCGGCGCCCCGCTACCTGCGGCCCGGCCGCCTTCCGCAACTGCACTCCGTCGCGCACGTCACCGACGAGGCGCTGTTCAGGAATCAGGCGGCCGCCGCTCTGCGCAGCGCCTACGAGTCCCGCGACCCCGGCAGCGAGCCGCCGCGCGTCCCGGACCTGGACGAGGCCGTGGACGCGCTGGCCGGCCGGGCCCAGCTGCACGGGCTGGTCTCCGCCTCGGACTCCGGCTGGGCCAACACGCTCGACCGGCACGTCGGCGACGGACGTGAGCGCGACACCGTCGGCCTGTCGGTGCGCACCCGGCTGGGCGGCCTCACCTACCAGGAGACCCTGGCCGGTGACGGCACGCTCGAGCTGGAGCTGAAGGCGAGCGGCGCCACCACCCTGGCCGACCAGACGTCGTGGTCCGCCAAGGGCAACCTCAACGCGGACCTCGGCCGGTTCCCCGAGACCGTGACCGGCGCGCTGACCACGAGCTACCAGGTGCGCGGCGGCCCCAAGGTCAAGCTCGGCGGCCAGCGGGACGACACCGACACGGTCAAGGGACAGACCGGCACCGCCCGCAAGGTCAGCCACACCGGCACCTGGCACGTGTACCGGGCCACCGCCGAGATCAGCGTCGCCGGACGGATCACCCGGCCGGACGGGGAGCCGCACACCGGCCGCCCGCTCCGGCGCGACCACGAGGTGTTCGTCCTGCTGTCCGACGAGGACGTGAAACGACTGCACACCGCGTCCGGCGGGCCGACGGGCGCCACGCCGCCGAAGCTCCGGGCCACCATGCTGGACCAGGGGATCTCGGGCGGCGTCCTGGTGGACTTCCCCGACTCGGATCTCGTCCTGCGGGCGATCGACCGGCAGCTGGGCGGGACCGGCCGGGAGACCGTGCCCGTCGCCGCGCTGCCGTTCGCCGACACGTACTCGCCCGACGCCCTCGCCGCCCGCTACGACGAACTCGTCGGCCCCGGCATCCTCGACCGGCACGTCAGGACGACCCGCTCCGGGCACGTGGTCACCGAGGTGCTGGTGCGCGGAATCGCGGCCGGCTGGCAGGACGACGGCGCCCGTTCGGACCGTGCGCTGACCCGTGAGGTGACCGCCTCCGACACGGTCAAGGGCAAGGCCGCCGGCAAGTGGTCGGCGGGGGGCGAGGGAAACCTGCGTGCCTCGCTGCGGCCCCCGACGGAGCGCTTGGACGCGGCCTCCTGGACTCCCTCCGCCGCCTTCGAAGGCGGCCGGGGCAGCGGCGCCGAGTCGGGGGTGACCACCACCGTCGGGCACAAGACGTCCGGGTTCGGCGACACGAACGCCCGGTTCAGCACGACCATGCGGTTCCGGGTGACGGTCAGCCGGCGCGCGGAGACCGGCCGCTTCGTGAACCTGCCGAAACCTCCGCAGGAGGTCGGCCCGCTCGCGGTGACCGCCTGGGTGCCCGAGTCGCTCACCGAGCGTGCCACCGCCCCGGACCACCCGGGCATGCCGCAGGACCCCGGTATCACCGCCCCCCTGGTCGTCAGCCCGTTCGGCATCGAGCTCGGCCGGACGGACGCCCAGGGGCACACCGCCGGTGCCGCATGGCAGAACGCTCTGCGCGAGGCGCACGACCTCGTCGGCTTCGACAACACCAGGGCCCTGCACGACGCCGCCATCGAGGTCCAGGCGACCCCGCGCCCCTGGGGAGACGGACTGCTCGGGCGGACCGGCGCCTATTCGTCGTGGGCGCTCAACCGGGGCACCGGACTGGCCCGGTGGGCGGTGCGGTCGGCCTTGCCCGAGCACCTGACCGGCGCGGTCTCCCGCTTCCTCGACTCCTTCGCGGCCGATCCCCGGCTGCGCACCGGCCAGGACCTGGAACAGGAGAACGCCCCGGAGGTGAAGCACGACCTGCGCGAGGAGCAGCGCCTGACTCCGGAGCAACGGTTCGCGATCCGCCAGGCGTTCTCCGGGCAGTCACTGCCCGCCCTGTTCCACCACTTCGCCACCGGGCAGAGCAGGTACCGTGTGCCGGGCACCTCGGTCGCCCTGTCGATCGAGGCCATCGGCCCCGCCCAGGACGTGGGCCGCCGTGACACGGCCGAGGACGAACTCACCGTCACGGTCAAGGACGAGGCCGGAACGACCCTCAGCGATGGCTACAACTGGAACGTCTCCCCGCTCGACTTCTCCCTCCTCCTCGACAACCCGGTGCTCAACTTTCCTCTGAACAGCGTCCGTTGGGGACGCGAGCAGTCGTACGAGGCCGCGCGCCCGGTCACCCGGGCGCCCGGCACACCCGGCCGGGACACCCCCGACACGGCCCTGCCGCACCGCATGAAGGCCACGGAACCCGGCAAGGCAGAGGTCGGCGGTCCGGCCGTGCTGAGGCGGCAGCCGGTCAGGATCGCCGTCCACGGGCACGACGAACAGGGCGCCTACGCCGTCCACCGCACCGTCACCGGTCACGTCTTCCACTGGTCCCGCCCGTCCGTGACCGCCCCGCCGTCGGACCGCGGTTCGGCCCACGGCCCGGTCCGGGAACCCGCGGCCGCTCCCGCCCCACGCCCGTCCAGCTCCGCCCCGTCCAGCTCCACCCCGTCCAGCTCGGCTCCCTCCGCCGCGAGTCCGTCCCGCTCGCACGCCGGGGAGGTCGCCGCCCGCGCTCCCCGGACCGGCCCGCTTCCGGCGCAGGCCCCCGCCCCGATGTTCACCCGCAGCGTGGCGTTCGCCGCCGAGGACGCCACCAGGCCCGGCCCCGAGGAGTCCGCCCGCATCGACGCGCTGGCCGCGGAGGTGGCACGCGACGCGGTGCGGCGCTCCGGCGCCGGGCTCGCTCTGCCGGAGGTACTGGTCACCGGGCACGCCACCGCGTCCGTGTCGGGCCGGCCGCACTTCGGCAGGGCGGTCCAGGCCGGCGCGGAGCGCGCCGACGCCGTCCGCGAGGTCTTCGCCCGCCGCCTCGACGTCCACCTGCGCGGCCTGGGCTCCCCGCTGACGTCCGACACGTTCACGATCAGGGCGGAGTCCCGCGGTGCGGATCTGCCGCACGGCACGGACCCCGCCCTTGACACCCCGGAGGCCCGTCTCCAGGCGTTCATCACCGTCACCCAGCCACCGGAGACGGGCCACGAACCGGCGCCCCGGCCCGGTCAGCCCCCGACGGCTCGCTAGGCCCACGCCTGCAGGGCCGGGGTCCGGCGATGCGGCGGTGCGGCGTCGACCCCGGTCCCGAGGCGGCGCCGGGGGCCCTCGCCGCCGCCCGGCAGGGACACCGCGTGGTGGAGCACCTCACGCTCACCCCGGAGTATCGACCGTTCCAGCTCCACGAGCTCCGGTCCGGGAGCGACGCCGACGGTCTCCTTCAGGACGGACCTCGCCCGCCGCAGGGCTCCCAGCGCGTCCGACTGGCGGCCGCCCGCCCACAGGGCCAGCGCCAGCATGAACCAGGCGTGCTCCCGCAACGGCGCGTCGCGTACGAGCGTTTCGGCGCTGAGCACGACTTCCGCGGCCCGGCCCGCCTCGAGGCCCGCCCGCAGCAGCAGTTCACGGGCCATCAGCCGCATCTCGTCCAGGCGGGCCACCTCGGCCACGGCCCAGTCGTGGTCGGCCCATTCGCAGTAGGCCGGACCCTGCCACCAGGACAGGGCGTCCCTCAGTCGGTGCCACGCCCTCTCGGGTTCGTCGGAGCGGGCTCGCCGGACAGCGGCCTCGAACCGCCAGGCGTCGACGGCGTCCTCCGGCAGGCGCAGGGCGTAGCCGGGCGGGGTGCTGGGGAGCACCTTCGACGGCGCCCTGGGCGGACGTTCCGGTTCCAGAGCGCGCCGCAGGTGGGAGATCAGCGGCTGCAGCGCGGTCCGTGCCCGGTGATGCGGGGTGTGAGGCCACAGACGGTCGGTGATGCGCTCGGCCGGAACCACGCTGCCGCGCGCGGTGAGCAGCATGGCGAGCACCGCGCGCTGCTGTGGCCCTCCCAGCGCCACGCGTTCTCCGCCCGCCTGGGCCTCCATCGAGCCGAGGACGCGGAGGCGGAGCATGGATGAGCCATCTGTCGGACTGGCGTCCTTCTGCGGGGACATGTACGACTCCGAGGCATGTTCGTCGATCCGGTGGCGGGTGGCATCGCTCTCCCGGCAGACGTCGGACGTGCCGATGTGACACCGTGCCAAGTCGGCTCCAAGTGCGGTCCAAGTGGCTGCGGGACACTGCTGGGGATGCCGGTGCTCAGATTCCCGGCCGAATGTCAGGAACTTGTTGGGTTCCTGTCGTGGTCCGGTGCGCCGTGGCGGCTTCCCCGGCATCCGCGGGAGTTGGGTCTTCGCCGTTCCTACGATGGCCACCATGTGTGCGTATGTTGTGCTCGCCGACGACGACCTGAAACACGCCGACCTCATCCGCCGTTACCTGGAGAGGGAAGGCCATTCGGTCGGTGTCGTCCACGACGGGCGGGCCGCCCTGGACGAGATCCGGCGGCGGATGCCCGATCTGGTGGTGCTGGACTGGATGATGCCGCGGGTGGACGGCCTGGACGTGTGCCGGGTGCTGCGCAGGGAGTCCGAGGTTCCGGTCCTGATGCTCACCGCGCGCGCGGAGGAGGACGACCTCCTGCTCGCCCTCGACCTGGGCGCCGACGACTACATGACCAAGCCCTGCAGCCCACGTGAACTGGTGGCCCGCGTCCGTACCCTGCTGAGACGGGCCGGCCACGCGGCCGCCCACGCTGCCGGGACCGTCCAGAAGGCCGGACCGGCGTATGTCGTGGGGGCCCTGACGGTCGACCCCGACCGGTTCGAGGTGCGGGTGGAGGGACGGCTGGTCGACTGCACACCCGGCGAGTTCCGCGTGCTCGAGGTGCTGGCGTCGGCTCCGGGCCGGGTGTTCACGAGGAAACAGGTGCTGGAGCACCTGCACGGCATCGACCGCTATGTCACGACCCGCACGGTCGACGGGCACGTCATGAATCTGCGCCGCAAGATCGAGCGTGATCCGGCCCGGCCCGAGCGGCTGCTCACGGTCTACGGCGTCGGCTACAAGGTCGCCGACGCCCCTTCCGCGGAGGCGTCCGACGACGGGACCGGTCCCCGTGCCAGGTGACATACCGCTGCGCAGAAGGCTGCGGTCGCGGCTGCTGCTGCTGTCCGCCCTGGTCTCCCTCTGCTCGATCGTCGCGACCGCCTGGCTCGTCGTCAGCCTCACCGCCGTCGCCATCGGACGCCAGCGCGGACAGGTCCTCGCCGACGACGCACGGATCTACGACGCGCTCGTCGGTTTCGCGGCCACGCACCCGGACTGGAGGGACGTCGGGCCGGTGATCCGCGAGCTGTCGCGGAAGACCGGCCGCCGCATCACCCTGACCGACGAGAACCGTCATCTGCTGGCGGATTCCGAGGGAAGAAGCCGAACGGCGGCGCGGTCGCTGCCGTCGACGGCGTCGGCGACCGTCGACGCGTTCGCCGTCGACACCGCGCTCGCGCCCCGCTACGACGGCGCCCCCGCCGACCGCATCGATCCGCGCGCCGTCGGCCCCTTCCGGTTGACCGCCCGGGAGAAGGCCGCTCTGCACGCCAAGGCGTCCCGCGTGGCGAGCTGTATGCGCGGGCCCGGAGTGCTGCAGGACGTCAGCATCGCGGAGCTGCCCAACGGCCGGGAACAGGTCATGATCGACGGCCGTGCTCTGGACGTCGGTGACCGGTGCCGGGTGGACAGACTCCTCCAGCGCACCGCCACGGAGCGGAAGGCGCTCGCCCAGCTGGGCCGGCTCGTCAACGGTTGCCTCACCGCCCGTCACGCCCCGCCGGTGCAGCTCGCCGACGACCTCACCTGGATCCCGTCGACCGCCCGGGGCACTCCGGACTCCCGCGCGGTGACGACCTGCCTCTCCACCGCCCGGCGGGAACAGCTCGACCCCTACGTGGCGCCGGCCGCCCTGCTCTTCACCAGCGGACCCGACCAGAAGATCGCCACCTTCTTCGACCTCTCCGACACCAACCGCGCGCGGATCGCCGGAGTGACCGTCGCCGTGCTGCTGACCACCATGACGGTCACGTTCGTCGCCGGCACGCGCATGGTCAGGCCGCTGCGTGCGCTGACCGGCGCGGCCCGGCGGATGGCCGAGGGCGACGAGAGCGCACACGTCGAGGTGACCGGCGACGACGAGTTCGGCAGACTCGCCGAGGCGTTCAACCTGATGGCGAGCAGGCGCCGCCAACTGGAGGAGCTACGACGGGCCCTGGTGAGCGACGTCGCCCACGAACTGCGCACCCCGCTCAGCAACGTACGCGGCTGGCTGGAGGCCGTCGAGGACGGTGTCGTACCCGCGGACAAGAACCTCATCTCCTCGCTGCTGGAGGAGGCGCTGCTCCTTCAGCACATCATCGACGACCTGCGCGACCTCGCGGCGGCCGACGCCGGCGTGCTCAGGCTGCACCCCGAAGGCGTCGACGCGGCCGCACTGCTCGCCCAGGTCGCCCGCGCCCACCAGGGCAGCGCCGGTTCCGCGGGAGTGCGACTGCGGGTGCGGTCCGGCGACGAGGGGCCCCACCTGTACGCCGATCCCGTGCGGCTGCGCCAGGCGATCGGAAACCTCGTGTCCAACGCGATCCGGCACACGCCCGTCGGCGGCACGGTCACCCTCTGCACCCGGATGAAGGGCGACGAGGTGGTGTTCAGCGTTGAGGACACCGGTTCCGGCATCAGCGGCGAGGACCTGCCCAGGATCTTCGACCGTTTCTGGCGGGCGGAGAAGTCACGGAGCCGGCAGGGCGGCGGAAGCGGGCTGGGCCTGTCCATCGTCCGCAAGCTCGCCGAGGCGCACGGCGGCACCGTACACGTGTCGAGCGTGCCCGGGGAGGGCTCGGTCTTCTCGCTCAGGCTGCCCGGTCAGCACTCCGGTCCGGTTCCGTGATCCATCCGGTCGCTTCGTCGTCTCGCCGGAGGGGCTTGGCACGGGACAGCTCCACCCCTTATCGTCATGCTGACATTTACCGGCCGAGGAGCTTTGAATGGCTGTCAGCGACGTCCTGGGCGATATCGTCGCGCCCCTGAACACCGTGCTGTTCGACTTCGGCCGCGATGCGGTGACCTGGGCGGAGCTGCTCGGCTTCGCCACCGGTGCGGCCTGTGTCTGGCTGACCGTCAGGGCCAGGATCGCCAACTTTCCCGTCGGCATCGCCAACAACCTGTTCTTCCTGGTTCTGTTCTGGAGTGCCCAGCTGTACGCCGACGCCCTGTTGCAGGTCGTGTACCTGCTGCTGGCCGCCGTCGGCTGGTGGACCTGGCTGCACGGCGGCGAGCGCCGCTCCGCCCGCCCGATGGGCCATGCCTCCGCGCGCACCCTGGCCGTCCTGCTGCTGCTCGCCGTACCCGCGACCTGGGGCCTGACGGTGGTGCTGACGCGCGCCGACGACGTCGCGCCGTTCTGGGACGCCCTCACCACCGTGCTGTCGCTGGCCGCCCAGTGGCTGCTCAACACCAAGTCCTATGAGACCTGGTACTTCTGGATCGCCGCGGACCTGGTCTACATCCCGCTGTACTTCGCCAAGATGCTCTATCTGACCGGCATCGTCTACGTGCTCTTCCTGGCGATGTGCCTGCTCGGACTGCGCGGCTGGCACCGGGAGCTGGCCGCGGGCCGGCCGAGCGCCGCAGCGGACCCGGTGCGCGCATGACGGCCCCCTTCGACCACGGACTGGTCATCGGCAAGTTCTACCCCCCGCACGCCGGTCACCACTTCCTGGTGCGCACCGCGGCGGACAGCTGCCGTCGTGTCACAATCGTGGTGATGGCAGCGGACGTGGAGTCGATACCGCTCGCCGACCGGGTCGGCTGGCTGCGCGAGGCGTACGCGGACCGGCCCCAGGTGGCCGTCGTGGGCGTCGTCGACAACATCCCGGTGGACTACCACAGCGACAGCGTCTGGACCGGGCACGTGGCCCTGATGCGTGAGGCGGTCGCCGCCGCGGCACATGCCGCCGTCCCGGTGGACGCGGTGTTCACCTCGGAGCCGTACGGCGCCGAACTGGCGCGCCGGTTCGGCGCGGCGGACGTCCGCCTGGACGTCGCACGGGAGACTTTCGCGGTCTCCGCCACCGCGGTCCGCGGCGACCCGGTGGGCCACTGGGACGCGCTGGAGCCGCCGGTACGGGCCTGGTTCGCCCGCCGGGTGGTGGTGCTCGGCGCCGAGTCCACCGGCACCACCACGCTCTCCCGCGACCTGGCGGAGGCACTGCGCACCCGTGGCGGCCCGCATGCGCTCACCCGGTGGGTTCCCGAGTACGGGCGCGAACTGACCGTCGCCAAGCTCGCGGTGACCCGCGCGCTGGCCGCCCGCCGTGGCTCTCCGGAAGCCACCGTGTTCGACCTGGAATGGAGCGACGCCGACTTCGAGGCCGTCGCCGCCCGCCAGTCGGCCGACGAGGAACGCGCCGCCCGGGCCGGCGGGCCCGTGCTGGTCTGCGACACCGACGCACTGGCCACCACCGTCTGGCAGGAGCGCTACGTCGGCCGGACCACCGAGGCGGTGCACAACCTCGCCGACGCCATGCCGCCCAGGGCGCTGTATCTGCTCACCGGCCATGAGGACGTGCCGTTCCACGATGACGGCCTGCGCGACGGCGAGGAGTTGCGGCCCTGGATGACCGAGCGGTTCCGCGAGGTGCTGTCCGGTCGCGGCGTCCCCTGGCAGGAGGTGCGCGGTGACCGCCCGACGCGGCTGCGACTGGCCCTGGAGGCAGTGGACCGGCTGCTCGAAGCGGGCTGGCGGCTGGCCGCCCCGCTCGGCTGAGGCTTCGGGCGTCCGCGTTGCGCCCGCCGGTCCGCCGTCCTGTCCGTCCTGTCGTCCCTGCCGAGGCTCTGGCCCGGGTCCGTGTGGGGGGGGGGGGGGGGGGGGGGGGGGGGGGGGGGGGGGGGGGGGGGGGGGGGGGGGGGGGGGGGGGGGGGGGGGGGGGGGGGGGGGGGG
>NZ_JBVIIE010000002.1:283242-289339 GCF_055569945.1 Streptomyces sp. NPDC031340 | reverse complement strand
GGGTGGGTCCGCGTTGCGGACCCACCAGAAATGCCCGGGCGTGAACGCCCGGGACCGATCCGCTCCGCGGCTCGGGGCAGGTCCGCTTCGCTCCCCTGCCTTGGGCCCGCGTTGCGGGCCTGGCTGGCTATAAGAAGCGGGCGCTCGCTTGCTGGGGCGCTGTGTTGGGCAGGGTGGTTGGCATGTCTGGTGCTGTTTCTCAGGGGAAGATCCGGTTGCGGGTGCTGGATGTTGAGGCGGATCTGCTGACGTTCGAGGGCGGTTCAATCACCTTCTGGTTGCGGGGTGTTGAGGTGTGTAGTTTTCCCTCTTCCGTGTTGGACGGGGTGGAGCTGCCGGTGGGGTCGGAGCCGGCTTCGCGGGTGTACTCGGTGGACGAGGTGCGCAAGCAGTATCCGAAGGCCTACGAGCGGTGGAAGCCGGAGGATGACCAGTTGCTGCTGCGGCTCCACGCTTCCGGGAGTGGTGTTGACGAGTTAGCTGAACGGCTTGCTCGGCAGCCGAGTGCGATCCGGTCGCGTCTAGCGAAGCTCGGGGTGGAGGGGCTTCCGGAGTCACTTGCCTCTCCCCCGTCCTGACAGCTCTTCAACCCATTGCCGATTGCGAGCCGTTGAAGCACGGCGGGTGCGGGGTGGGCATTCTCCCACTCCGCACCCGCCGTGCACGGAAGAACGGGGCAGTTCATGCGAGGGGTGAGGTCTGGGTGGGACGGTGATGGGTGCGGCCCTCGATGCGCGGCACTTTTGTCGCCCGATAGAGCGATTGCATCAAAGTGACTCGGGATAGAGTCTGTAGTGAGGGGCTACTGCCCCCGTTGGTGCGGCATGGAAGGCGGAAGATCGTGTCGGGTCGGCATCGGCTTCGTCCCCATCAGATTGAGGCCGTGGATGCGGTAGTGCGAGCGTTGGCTCAGCCGCCGGGTGGGGTGTGGCCTGAGAACGGGCTGCGGGCTCAGGTGGTTGCTGCCACGGGGGCGGGCAAGAGTCTGGTGGGGGTGCACGCGGCGCTGGAGCTGCGTGCAGGGCGCGTGCTGGTTCTGGTGCCCACGCTCGATCTGCTGGGGCAGATGGTGGGGGTGTGGCGCGCTGCAGGGCGTACAGGGCCGATGTTCGGGGTGTGCTCGCCGCGCGAGGGTGGGGCGTTGGAAGTGCCGTGCACGACCGATGCCGAGCAGCTGGTGGCCTGGCTGACCGGCCGTGAGCGGGTGACGGTGTTCGCCACGTATGCGGCGCTGGGCTTGGGAGTGTTGGAGCGGGCGCATGCGGGTGGTCTGGGCCGGTGGGACCTGGTCGTGGTGGACGAGGCGCACCGGACGTCGGGTGTGCTGGGCAAGCCGTGGGCGGCGGTGCATGACCAGGGGAAGGTGCCGGCGGCGCGACGTCTGTACATGACCGCGACACCGCGGTTGTGGGATGCAGCTTCGGGCAGTGGGGGCGGGTCGGCGGCGCTGGTGGCGTCGATGGATGACGAGAGCGTGTTCGGGCCGGTGGTGTACCGGTTGCCGCTGTCGGAGGCGATCGAGCGGGGGCTGGTCGCGCGGTATCAGGTGGTGTGTGTGGACATCGCTGATCCTCAGGTGCAGGCGATGCAGCTGGTGGGGTCGGATGCGCGCAGTGACGCGGTGCGAGGGCTGCGGTTGGCTGCGCTGCAGACGGCGGTGCTGAAGACGGCGGCCGAGCAGAAATTGAGGCGGTTGTTGACGTTCCACTCCCGTACGAGTGAGGCGGAGGCCTTCGCGAGTGGGCTGGGCGCGGTGGCGAAGGCGCTGTGGAAGAGCGGCGAGGGAGGCTACCCGGAGCCGGGGGCGGTGTGGGCGCAGTGGCTGTGCGGGGAGCACAAGGTCGGGCACCGGCGGGAGGTGTTGGAGGAGTTCTCGGCGGGGTGTGCGGCGGACGGTGCGGTGTGGGAGCGGTGTGTGCTGTCGTCGGTGCGGGTACTGGGCGAGGGGGTGGACACGCCGGGTTGTGACGCGGTGTTCTTCGCGGACGTGCGGGGTTCGGTGCCCGACGTGGTCCAGGCGGTGGGCCGTGCACTGCGGATGCAGCCGGGTGAGGGCAAGATCGCCTCTCTGGTGGTGCCGGTGTTCTTGGGGCCGGGTGAGGAGCCGGACGAGATGCTCGCCTCGAAGGCGTATGAGGATCTCGCGAAGCTGCTGACCGCGCTGCGGGCGCACGATGCAGAGGCGGTCGAGCAGCTTGCTGTCCCGCAGGCCGCCAGCCGGTCCGAGGCGGCTTCTGGCGGATCGGGCGCGGAAGGCGGGGTTGGCGGTGCGGCGCAGGGGCTGCTGTCGTTCTCGTCGCGGCGGGATCCAGCCCAGTTGGCAGCGTTCATCAGTGCGCGGGTGCTGCGGCCGGAGGGCGAGTTCTGGCGGCGAGGCCTGCAGGCAGCCCTCGCGTTCCACAGTGACCAGCAGCATCTGCGCGTTCCCTACGGGCACACGGCGCCCGACGGGTTCCCGCTCGGGGTGTGGATCTCCAACCAGCGACGCCTGAACCGCCAGGGCAGTCTCAGCCCGGAGCGGGTAGCGCAGTTGGACGAACTCGGCATGGTGTGGTCCCACTTCACGGTCGCCTTCGACGAGGGCTTGGCCGCGGCCCGCGGCTGGGCCGCCGAGCACGGCCACCTGCTGGCCCCCACCGAAGCCACCTGGGAGAATTACCCGGTTGGGATCTGGCTGAAGAATCAGCGTGCCGCTGCCCGGCGCGCGGAGGACCATCGTGCGGCGGAGCCAAAGGCAGGCTCTGGGGCTGGTGGGCTGAGCCGGGAGCGGCGCCGGGCACTGGAGGAGATCGATCCCGCGTGGTGTCCGGCGTGGCCGGTGGCGTGGCAGCGGTGCTTCCACCTTGCCCGCATGCACGTGCAGACCGGGGGGTCGCTGCCGGCGCGGGAAGGCGTGCTGATGGTGCAGGGCGAGGACATCGGGCGCTGGGTGCAGGTACAGCGGCAGGAGTGGAATGCGCTGAGCGGCGTGCAGCAGTGGCTGCTCGGTGAGGTACTGGGCATCGAACCTCGTGCGGAACGGCCATCTGCGCCGTCGGTTGTTCCACGGCGCAGCCGTGCGCAGAAATGGGAGGCGAACCTGGCGGCGGCCCACCAGTACCGCACCCGGGAAGGGCACCTGAACGTACCCCGATCGCACACCGAAACCGTGGATGGAACCGAGTTGGCCCTCGGTGTGTTCATCGCCAACGCTCGTGCCCGTCAAGCCAGCCTCGCCTCGGAGCGGGTGGCAGAGCTGTCTGCTCTCGGGATGCGCTGGCAAGAAGGTTGATCAACTGATCACTCTGACTTGGGCGCGCGCCAGAGTGATAAGCACGGCGGCGACCTGCTGATCGGGACTCGGCCTGGACAACGCGGAAGGGGCCCACAGGCCGACACCTGTCGAGCCCTTCGGTTTTTCAGGAGCAGAGCGGCGGTTCGTCGCCGGGGCGGTGGTAGCTGCGTTGTCAGGTGGGGTCCGGGGCGCATGTTTTGGTGATTGCTTCGATGGGGTCGGGGCGGCAGTCGAGGATGGCTGGGTAGAGATCGGCGCCGGTTGCGCGCAGGCTGGCCGAGAGTTCGTGTTGTTTCCGGGTGAGGTCGTCGAGGCTGTGCGCCGTGTGCTTGCGGTCGTCGGCGGGGTGCCCGTCGTCGCCGGGCTTCACGTTGGTCCAGAATGCGGGGCTGTCGAAGTAGCCCACGAGGTAGATGCCTGCCGCCGTATGGTCGCGGGTGAGGTAGCGCTCGGCGAGCTGGGTTCGCGCTGCCTCGTCCAGGCCGCTGTTCCAGCAGCCTTTGGTTTCGATGATGACGGTTACTTTGGGTGCAGTGGTGTCCCAGCGGTGGTTGGCGTCTATCTGGATGTCGGTGCGGCCGTATCGGTCGATCTGTACTTCTCGGTTGATGATCAGGCGGTGGCCGGCGAGCAGGGTCTTGAGCAGGTGGTGCACCAGGTCGCTCAGGTCCTCCTCCCACATCGGCCACCAGCGCCACGGCGGCGGTGTGCTTTGCCCGTTCTTCGGTTTCTTCTGCTCGGTGGTCCGCCATTGGGTTCGATTCCACAGAAGCGGGGCGAGCCCGTTGGGGCCGGTGAGCTGGTGCTGAATCGTCTCCAGTGCGTCGAGGACGATGCGGGCCAGTTGGCTGGCGTCGTGGACGATGCGGCTTTCGGTGTCGGCGGCCAAGGCGGAGAGGATGGGCCAGCTGGGTCGCTCCCAGGCGGTCTCGGCGAGCATCAGAGCGTGCCAGTGGGCGAGGCCGGGCAGGCGCGGGTGGTCGGGGTAGATGCTGGCGAGTCGTTCGAGTTCGGCGAGTGACTGGGCGGTGGGTATGCGGCTGGCTAGTGTGTCGGGAATGGCCGCCAGGGCGATGCCGACAGGGATGCCGGGGTGTCCGATGCCGCTTCGCGTATACAGGGGGCCGTCGGTGGTGATGTGGCCGGCGGTGACGAGCCGCTCGTAGAGCGTGCCGAGCTGGCGGGGTGTCATGGCGTGTATGCCGGTGGTGGTGTCGGTGCTGGTGGCCCAGGCGTTGGTGAGCGCGGGGTCGGCCAGGATCTGGGCCCAGGTGGACGCAGGTTCTGGTGCGGGGGCGTACTCCAGGAGGACGTTGATGGTCTGGGCCCACGCGGCAGTCGGCACCGGGGAGCCGTCACGCTGAGCTGCTGCCGCGTCGGCGCGCGCCAGGTCGAGCGCTTGGGTGACGCCAGCTGCTGCGAGTGGGCGCAGGAGCGGGCGTCGTTGTTCGGGCAGGCGGTTGGGGGCGGCCGCCCACGCGGTCACCAGGGGGAGTTGGGCCGGGTCTATTGCGGCGAGCCTGGTCACGGCCTGTCCGACGATGTCGGCTGGCAGCCGCTCGAGGTAGTCGGGCAGCGCGGCGCCGAAGGCTTGGCCGGCGCGCTGAAGGGCCTCGGAAGTCAGAGTGTGGCGCGAGGCGTCGTCGGACGGCTCCACCTGGGCACAGAGCAGTGCGACAGCGATGCCGGTCCACCGCTGGGGAGACAGGGAGGGCAGTTCGGGGACGGCCGTCAGTGCCCGCAGCTCTGGGACATCGGCGATGCAGAAGCCGACCACCGGCTTGGCGTCGTCGGGTGTGATGGCGGGGGCGTTGAGCAGGGCCCAGGTCGCGGCGTCGGCGAGGTCGCCGGGCAGGTTCTTGGCGGTGGCCCAGCACGGCGTGGTCGTCAGGTCGAGTACGTCGTGGAAGGCGGAGGGCGCGGGGGAATCCCCGGTCGGGGTGCGGAACCCTACCAGGGCAGTGATCCGCGACCACCAGGGGCGCAGATCCTCACTCGTGGGACGCAGGGCCAGATCGGCTTCCAGCGGTTGCGGGTCGAACTGCCAGCGGGCGCGCTGCTGCTCTTCGCGGCGGGTCCGGGCGAGGGCGAGCGGGTCGAGTTCGGGCGGCTGGGACCAGGAAGCGATGAGCTGCTCCAGCTGTGGGTCGGCGCTGGTGAGCTTCTGGACCTGCGCGGTCTCCTCGGGTGTGAGTGGACGGCCGACGCCCCGGGGCAGAACGGTGGTCAGGAAGGTCTTGGCCGTGTCGGGTGCGGCGGTGAAGCGGCTGGCCCAGTGGATGCGATCTTGCGGCGGGAAGAAGGAGAACGGCCCGTCGAGCAGGTGCAGGAGGTCGGTGGAGTCGGCGCGGTGGTCCAACAGCAGTCCGGCCAAGCGGCGGCGCAGCGCGTCGTCGCCCACGGGCTCACACAGCTGCTCGGGGAAGCCGACGATGGTGGTGTGGTCCCACAGGTCGGCGCGCGCGGCGAGGTCGGCCACGACCTCGGCGAGCGCGGTTTCGAGTCGGTCGTCCGGCTCGGCAGTGAGGGCCTGGTCGAGGGCCCATGCCAGGGCGTGAGCGGCACGTGCCACCCGCTGGGCGGCCCCGGCACGGTAGAAGTTCGAGAGCGGTGTAGTCACAGATGGAGGCTCGGCGAGTTGTCCGCGAGCCCAGGCAAGGACGCTGAGCGGGTCGGGCTGTCCGTCTTCGAGCAGCGCGGTGAGACGTCCGGCGGGGATGCCTTCGGCGAGGTCCAGCAGTTCAGTGAGGTCCAGGCAGTCGGGCCACAGTGTCTCCACGGCGGCGGCCCTGATGTCCTCGTCCGCCGGTGGCACTGCCAGGG